>CAYXGE010000005.1:22418-27146 GCA_964464435.1 uncultured Methylophilaceae bacterium | reverse complement strand
GTACGCGGCAGAAAGTCGCGGCTTAGGGTGATTGATGTTTGTAAGGCATTTGGCGTAGCAGAAGATGCAAATCCATTTTAACTATTTACCCCGCATAAACATCTTGTCTAAATCTTGCATGGTCACTTGAAACCATGTGGGTCTGCCGTGGTTACATTGTCCGCTACGTTCGGTAGCTTCCATATCACGTAACAAGGCATTCATTTCAGTAATGGTGAGGCTACGATTAGCGCGCACCGCCGCATGGCAAGCCATAGTGCCAAGCATTTCATTACGACGCTCTGTTAACGCACGGGTTGCGCCAAAGGCTTGTAAATCTCTTAACACATCTCGCGCCAGCGCAACGGCATCTGCATCTTGTAACATGGCAGGTACTGCACGTACTGCCAATGTAGTGGGTGAAAGTATGGCAAACTCAAAGCCTAATTGGCGTAAACTGCCCTCGCCGCTTCTAATTTCATGTTCTACCGTGGCAACTTCTAGTTTATCTGCCTGAAAACTCACAGGAATCAACAAAGGTTGCATGGGCACTGTTTCTGCATCAAGCGCATTTTTAAGTTGCTCATACATAATGCGTTCATGCGCGGCATGCATGTCCACCACCACTAAGCCTTGCTGGTTTTGCGCCAATATATATACGCCGTGCAATTGACCGAGTGCATAGCCCAATGGATGCGATTGTGTTGCGGCTTCTTCTGGTGCAGGTACACCAGCAATTGTTTGCGCTGTTGGGCGTGCAATATCACCATAAAGGGTTTGATAAAATGGTATAGCCTCATTCGCTTGCAATGGCATTTGCGCTTGGAAACGCGGGTATTGGTTTGCCTGATTAAAGTAAGCGCTTGGCGTAAAAGGGTTACTTGCTGTTTGGCTTGCCCCTACAGCATTTGCCAAGCCAGAAGGTAATGCCAATGCACGATTGAGTGCATGGTAGACAAATCGATGAATGGATTGCCCATCTCTAAAACGCACTTCTGTTTTGGCAGGATGCACGTTCACATCCACTAAAGTGGGGTCTAATTCTAAAAACAACACATAAGCGGGATGTCTATCACCGTGCAAGACATCTTGGTAGGCTTGACGTATGGCATGGCTAATCAGCTTATCGCGCACAAAACGACCATTCACATACACATACTGCATGTCACGCGTGTGGCGAGAAAACGTCGGTTTTGCAGCCATGCCCCAAAACCTGAGACCTGCAGCAGATTCATCTATCTGTATAGACTGCGCACCAAAGTCTTCGCCTAACACATCATTTAAGCGCTTTTGCGGTTCAGCTTTTGCAAAACGCATCATGGCGCGACCATTGTGTTGCAACATCAAACTGACATCCGCGCGAGATAGTGCAATGCGCGTAAACACATCTTCACAATGTCCGTATTCGGTGGCTTCTGTTTTTAAAAACTTGCGTCTGGCTGGCGTGTTAAAGTAAAGGTCGTTTACCTCAACAATCGTCCCTGCATCTAATGCGGCTGGCTCGGTTGCGCTTAATTGGCTACCTTCTGAAGTCATGCGCCATGCATGCTTTTCACTAGCATGGCGACTTACGAGTTGCGTACGTGAAACTGAGGCAATACTAGCAAGTGCCTCGCCTCTAAAGCCTAAACTCGCAACCCCTTCTAAATCTTCTAAGGTAGCGATTTTGCTGGTAGCGTGTCGGGTGAGAGCCAGCGACAACTCTTCTTTGACAATGCCAACGCCATTATCCGCCACGCGTAGTTGCTTAACGCCGCCCTGTTGCAAAGCAACATCAAGCTGTGTACTGCCGGCATCTAAGCTATTTTCAAGTAACTCTTTAAGCGCTGACGCAGGGCGCTCAACGACCTCACCCGCGGCAATTTGGTTAATAAGTTGATCTGATAATACTTGTATATGAGCCATGCAAGCGCCTAGGTTGAATAAGTTGCGCTACTTTTTCTTGGCAAATGAGGGGTTACTTTTTACGTATTTTTTAATGCCATCTAAAATAGAATCTGCTAATTTGTGTTGATAAGCATCATCGTTTAGGCGACGCTCTTCATCAGGATTACTAATAAAGGCTGTTTCTACCAAAATAGAAGGAATATCTGGTGATTTTAATACCGCAAAACCCGCTTGCTCAACGTGTTTTTTGTGTAAGGCATTGATTTCACCAATCTGATTAAGTACGGATTTACCAAGCTTTAAACTATCGTTAATGGTGGCAGTTTGCGATAAATCGAGTAAGGTTTTAGCGAGCTGAGGATCTTTAACGTTTAAGCTCACGCCACCAATTAAGTCAGACTCATTTTCCTTTTTAGCCAAATAGCGTGCTGAAGCACTGGTTGCGCCTTTTTCAGATAGAGCAAAAACAGACGAACCTCTGGCTTCTGGCTTGGTAAAGGCATCAGCATGAATCGATATAAATAAATCTGCCTTTAATTTACGCGCTTTAATCACGCGCCCACCTAGTGGTATGAAATAATCGCCATCACGCACCAATACTGCACGCATATTAGGTTCTGCATCAATTTTGGCTTTTAATTTCTTAGCGACTGCCAGCGTAATATCCTTTTCATGAGTGCCACTCGCACCACGCGCACCTGGGTCTTCACCTCCATGCCCCGCATCTAAGGCAATGGTAATGGCTCTGCCATCATAAGGTTTATCCTGCACATCGGCATCACTTTGTGTGGTGCTTTTGTCGATAGGGTTAGCTGGTTTTTGTGAAGATGCCTCTGGTTTGTTCGCCTCAAACTCTTTGATATTAGGGTCAAAACCACCAGCAATGACATTGGGTTCTGTGGCTGATGGCTCTTGAGATTCACGTACATCTTCTGGTACTTTTTCAACGACTACAGAAGGCCCGCTAATTTGTGGTGAGTTAGCAGGCGGTGTTTGTTGCACTGGCGTTTGTGTTGATGATGTCCATGTGACTTGGGAATCACCACCCTCTTGTGCTGAAGTTTGTGGCGTAGGCTTAATGCTTGTTTGATCATTAGGTTTATCACCAGTATTAGTTGCTTCTTTTTGATTATCTAACATCGCCATTAAGGCATCTTTGGCAGGATAAATATCTAAGACTAAGCGGTGTTTATAATCTCCCACAGGTTTTAACACCAACACCTCATGACGAATATCGGTTTTTAAATCGATGACCATACGCACTGTACCTGGCTTGAATTTACCAAGCCTAATCGCCTTAATATAGGGGTCGCTGGCTAATAGCTTATCGTTGATGGATTTAAGTGCAGCATTTAAATCATTAAGCTGTAAATCAAACACCAATCTATCAGGGTTTGTTAAACGTTGTGTCGTGTGCTGAACTGGCTCAGTAGTTTCTAAAGTAATTCGCGTATAGTCTTCAGCAGGCCATACTCTAGCAGCTGAAACAATAGGCGCTGCTTGTGCAAATGAATGAAGGCATAACATCATTACAAAGATGCTTTTTAAAACATTAATGCGGATATTCCCCATATTTTTATTCACCAATTTTTAATTGTTGTAAGCATTGTTGACCAGCATTAGTATGGGCATTGATTTGCACTTGCCTACCTGAATCCTTTACCTGCAATTGAATTGTAATATCTGGGCAAGGTAAAACGCTAGACGCTTTTTCTGGCCATTCAATCAAACATACACTATTGTCATGAAAATGCTCTCTAAAGCCAGCCGCTTCCCACTCATTTTCATCTGTAAACCGATATAAATCAAAATGATAAAGCTCAAGATTGTTTATTTGATAGGGTTCCACCAACGTATAGGTTGGGCTTTTAACTTTACCTTGATATCCCAGTCCATTTAACAATCCACGTGCAAATGTCGTTTTACCTGCACCAAGGTCACCACTAAAATAGATGACTAAACTTGCTTGTATCCCCTTTGCAAACTCTGATGCAAAGGCTAGAGTAGCAGCCTCATCTGGTAAATATTGTGTCACTGTCATATGCATAGTCAAAAACCCTTAACAAACAACCCTGATTTTAGCACTTTGAGTGCTGATATTAAGCGCTGGGGCAAAACCTTGGGGTTTAACCAAGTGGGCATTACAGATACTGATTTGTCGCAAGCCGAAACGCAACATCAAGCATGGGTAAAAAAAGGTTTTCATGGTGCTATGGATTATATGGCAAAACATGGCACAAAGCGCACTCGACCAGCTGAATTAGTTCCAGAAACCATCCGGGTAATTTCTGTTCGAATGGATTATTACCCACCACAAGCTAAAGACAGTGAAACAGTCATGGCCGATGGCAACGCTGCATTCATATCGAGATACGCCTTGGGTAGAGATTATCACAAAGTATTAAGGCAACGGTTACAGGCCTTATGCAACCAGATAGAGACCTATGTCTCAAATCATTTCGCACAACCTTTTATGTACCGCGTATTTACAGATAGCGCACCTGTGCTAGAAGTCGCGCTGGCAGAAAAAGCGGGGTTAGGTTGGCGTGGCAAACATACCTTACTTTTAAATAGAGAGGCTGGCTCTTGGTTTTTTTTGGGTGAAATCTATACCAATCTACCGCTGGCCATTGATACTCCCGCTGACAATCATTGTGGCACATGTGCTGCTTGTATGGAGGTATGCCCTACCCAAGCCATCGTTGCACCTTATGAGGTGGATGCTAGACGTTGCATTTCTTACCTTACGATAGAGCTTAAAGATGCAATTCCTATTGAGTTTAGACCGATGATAGGTAACCGCGTGTATGGTTGTGATGACTGCCAATTATTTTGCCCATGGAACAAATTTGGGCAACTTAC
>CAYXGE010000005.1:17110-22318 GCA_964464435.1 uncultured Methylophilaceae bacterium | reverse complement strand
TGATGCGATGCCTAGTGTAGGTAGAAAGTTTTTGATGGCAGGCAAAGGTGGATTAAATATCACCCATGCAGAACCTTTTGAGCACTTTCAATATCGTTATGGTCAAGCACAGCCAACTATTGTGCAATGGTTGAGTAAATTTGGTGCAAATGAAGTACGTCAATGGATGCAAAATCTGGGATTTGCTTCGTTTGTAGGGTCTTCTGGGCGCGTTTTTCCAACTGACATGAAAGCCGCCCCATTATTACGTGCTTGGTTACATCGATTAAAAAACGCAGGTGTTCAATTCCATATGCGTCATCGCTGGCTGGGTTGGGATCAACAACAACATTTAATGTTTAGCACGCCTGATGGCGAACTCACCATACAGGCAGAATGTACAGTAATGGCATTAGGGGGTGGCAGTTGGGCAAAACTTGGATCCGACGGGCGCTGGACGAAACTACTTGAAGCTAAGAATGTTGAGGTTAGCCCACTTAAACCGAGTAATTGTGGATTTGATAGGGAGTGGAGTGAACACTTTTCTGAGCGCTATGCTGGCCAGCCGTTAAAAAACGTCGCGATTCAATTGCCGTTTGCACATCAACAGTTTCAGCAAGGTGAATGCTTAATCACGCACACAGGGCTTGAAGGCAGTTTAATTTATGCATTATCTTCACAAATTAGAGATGAAATTGCATGTGATGGCAAAGCCATTATTCACATAGACTTATTACCTCAACACACGCAAGAACAGGTAGCGCAAGCCGTATCCAAACCCAGAGCCAGCCGTTCAATCAGCAGCCATCTTCAAAGCACATTAGGCCTTAAGGGGGCAAAAGTAGGATTATTACGTGAGGTGTTAGGCGCGTCAGACTTCCAAGACCCACGCATGCTTGCCAAAGCTATTAAAGCGCTCCCTATCTTACTAAATTCTACGCGCCCTATTGATGAGGCTATTAGCACAGCCGGTGGCGTGCGTTTAAAAGTACTCAATCAAGACCTTATGCTCAAGCATCTACCAGGGGTGTTTTGTGCGGGTGAAATGTTAGATTGGGAAGCGCCAACGGGAGGTTATTTACTAACAGCTTGTTTCGCAAGCGGCTTTGTAGCGGGTCTTGGGGTAGTTAATTGGTTTAATAACCAGTGACTGTCTAGTGTTTTCTGTGTGATTTAGCAATCAATGACTGAATTTTTTTGGTCATATCCTCATGCAACTGTTTCCATTGAAACCGCCATTGCCAGTTGCCTTGCATCGTTCCTGGGATATTCATGCGATGTGCAGAACCCAATTTCAATATATCTTGCATTGGAATAATAGCCATCTCTGCTGCACTTTCCATTGCCATTTCAATCAATGCTTCTGGCATGTCTGGTTGCGGGTTATTTAGATATAAATGCAAGGGTTGGCGTTGCTCTTCAGTTAGGCTTTGATACCAACCCAAGGTAGTGTCATTGTCATGCGTACCCGTGTAGACTACGCTATCAGAGCCTATAAATTTTGGCAAATAGGGATTGTCTTCACTGCCATCAAAAGCAAATTGCAGAATTTTCATGCCAGGCAGGCCATGCTTCAAGCGAAGCGCATCCACTTCGTCAGTAATAATACCTAAGTCTTCTGCCACCAGTTTCATATCAGGAAAGTGTTGCCTAATTGCGGCAAGCAGTTCATCGCCTGGGGCTTGCACCCAACTGCCATTGATTGCAGTAGGTTCAGACGCAGGAATTTCCCAAGCGGCTTCTAAGCCTCTAAAATGGTCAATTCGCACAATATCAAACATGGCATGTTGTGTTGCCATTCGTGCAACCCACCAGCTAAAACCGTCGGCCTGCATGTTTTCCCAATGGTAGTGGGGGTTTCCCCAACGCTGCCCAGTGATAGAAAAATAATCGGGCGGCACTCCTGCAACTACGGAAGCGCATCCTTCTGTATCAAGCTTAAACATATTAGGATGCGCCCAAACATCTGAGCTGTCGTATGCGACAAAAATTGGCACATCGCCAAATAGTTTTATCGAGTATTGATTGGCATAAGCTTTTAAAGCATGCCACTGCGTAAAAAAAATATATTGGGTGAATTTGATAACCGCTATTTCTGAGGCATGTTGCTCAGAAAATTGGCTTAAAGCATCCATATGTCTAGTTTTAAATGGTAATGGCCATTCATACCAGCTCACTTTTGCATAGAAATTCCTGAGTACCAGAAATAGTGCAAAATCATCTAACCAAAATGCTTGTTGCCGACAAAAATCATCGAAAGACTTTTTGGCTTTTTTGTCTGCTTGTTTGTTAAAACAGACATATGCTTGCATCAATTTAGTTGATTTAGGTTTACGAGACGCTAGGTCTTTATCTGAGAGCCAACCTTGTGCATGTATAGCTTTTAAATCAATAAATGCTGGGTTGCCTGCATGAGCAGATAGGCATTGGTAAGGCGAGCCATCATCATGTGGCATATTAAGGGGGAGAGTTTGCCAAACATTGGCACCAATACGACGCAAGAAATCAACGAATAAGAAAGCATCATGACCAAAATCACCTGATGGAAGTGAACTCACATGAAGAAGTACACCTGCTGATTTAATGGTTTGATGACTCTGTTTGATCAATTATTCTTGCCCTCTCCTCATAGTACCACCAACAGCAGGCTCACCGCCACCAACACTAATCGCTTTCTTAAGTGCAGGCGGCACAGGCAAGCGTAACAGTCGGTATAAGTTAGTTAAATTTCGGCGGTAAAGTTGATCAAAACTACTCACACTTACAGAGGAATTGTAATCACCGAACCACCAAAACCAGTCAGAGCCTTCACAAATTGAGAGTTGACGCTCACATGCTGCCATTTCATCTTCACTTAATACCCCAGACAACATGACTTTATCGTATTGCTTTTTGGCATCACATAATAAATCCCAACCGAGATTTTTGTCTGCTGAACCAATCCATGTGCTGAATGTGCCATAAACCCAACTACCAGCCACCATTTTAGGTAAAGTTTCGACTGTTATATTAGAATTTTCTTTTGATAACTTAACTATATCGCTAAATGTCGTCATTTCTATATTAGGATGACTCGCTAGAGCAGCATAAAGTTCACTCAAGAAATAATATCCATTGTAAGGATAGTATTCCCATGCATTTTCACCATCTAAAATGACGCTAACTACAGGGTTTTCCCCATGCGACTTTTGCGCATAGATTTGTTCCAGTGAATGCACAAAGTCTGCAACAGCAGTATTTGAATGTAATTTGGCATATTCAAAACCAATCTTATCTGAGAGTCCATCATCTCTAAAAAAACATAAAATCTCATGTTGACCATCCACTACTCTATAAGGCTTGTAAAGATAATCAATCGGTGCAGGTAGTGACTCTTCAGGGTATGATTTATATAAGCTATTCGCCAATACAGCTTGCCCAGTCGCGGCCCATTTAATCCCTGATGATGCCATCAATGATAAGCCCTGAAACGAAACACCACCCTCTGCTGGCCACATGCCATTAGGTATTTTGCCAAAACGCTTTTTATGAGACTGTTGTGCTTGCGTAATATGCGCCTGCGCACGTACACGACCGCTTGGATATTGACTGTTTTTGGGCAATGGCGCATACGGCATTGCATCTCTTGCACTCTTAAAATCTAATAATAGTGGCAGAATTGGATGGTAATGTGGCGTACTTGAGATTTCAATTTGACCTCGTTGTTCAAGCTTTTTATAGCGAGGGATTAAATCTGTAATTGAATCACCAATTAAATTGAACAAGGCAACACGTTCATCAAAATTAAACATACTGCCTTTTGCCATTAAGTCTTGTACCAGTTTGTTGTTTTTCCTGATAGATTCACCAGTCCATGCAAGGTGATACCATACCAATAAGTCAGCTTTGTACTGTGAAGACAAGTAGGCAAATGGCTTTTGTGTTTCTGACTCTAAGCTCTTGTAGATATTAAATAAACGTTGATAATGTGCAAAAGGCTGCAACATTTTTTCATGGTGACTTTTGAAACAACTTTCCAGAATTAAATCACATTGGCTATTTGACAATGTTTCAAAATCTTCAATCATGAGTAAGGCCAGTAAAGGGTCACGTACCATGCCTGTTTTGTATTGCTCAGCATAATCTTCTAATTGATCAAGCAACACTGGCACCCAGTTGATAGTGACCCTAGCCTTTTCATTTTGCTCTAAATGGTAAGCCATATCAGTATAGTCTTTAATGGCATGCAGATATGTCCAAGGCAATACGTATTCGTGTGTGAGGGTATCTCTATAATCAGGCTGATGCATGTGCCAATAGAGATTGAGGTACAACTTTGATGAATTAGAGGGCATATTGACTTTCTCAACCAACAACAAATGGAACGACTAAGCTAACTTAGTCGAACCCTACTTCAATATAAACGTATCTTTGCTAACGTGTTGAATGTCCTGCGCCCAACATATCAGGCGTTACCAATGTAATGCCTTTATCTGTGACATGAAAACGCTTTTTATCTAACGCCAAATCAAAACCTATTTCCATGCCTTCAGGAATGACTACGCCTTTATCAAGCACCACTCGTTTTAACTTGGCGTTTCTATTCACAGTAACGTTGGGCAGAATAACCGCCGCCTCAATTTGACAATAGCTATGGATACGCACGTTTGAAAACAATACAGAATCATCCACTTTTGACCCACTAATTAAACATCCACCTGAAACCATAGAGTCTGTGGCACTGCCACAGCGACCTACATCATTAAACACAAACTTTGCTGGTGGCAGTTGTTCCTGATGCGTCCATATTGGCCACTGATTGTCGTAAAGGTTTAATTGTGGAATCACACGTGTAAGTTCCATATTAGCTTCCCAGTAAGCATCAACTGTACCAACATCACGCCAATAATAGTGTCCATCGGTAGCACCAACACAGCTATTAGAAAAACGATGGGCAAAAACACGATATTTTTTTATCAAGTGGGGAATAATATCGTGACCAAAATCATGGGTAGACTTTTTATCATCCGCATCACGAATAAGCTGCTCATACAAAAACTCGGCATTAAATATGTAAATGCCCATACTTGCAAATGCTTGCTCTGGATTGTCTGGTAAAGGGTCAGGGTTGGCAGGCTTTTCTTTAAAATCGATAATCCTGTCAGTTGCATCCACTTTCAAAACCCCAAAAGCCTTGGCTTCTTCAATTGGCACATTAATACAGGCAATCGTCATATCTGCCTGATTTTT
>CAYXGE010000005.1:6097-17010 GCA_964464435.1 uncultured Methylophilaceae bacterium | reverse complement strand
TGGCTTCTTCAATTGGCACATTAATACAGGCAATCGTCATATCTGCCTGATTTTTAGCATGGTCTGCCAACATTTGCCCATAATCCATTTTATAAATGTGGTCACCCGCTAAGATCAGGACATACTTAGGATTCTCTTGACGTAGAATGTCTAAGTTTTGAAACACCGCATCCGCAGTACCTTCGTACCACTTTTCATCCACGCGCTGCTGCGCTGGCATGAGCTCAACAAACTCATTAAATTCGCCACGCAGGAAACCCCAGCCCATTTGTACATGCTTAATTAAACTATGCGACTTATATTGTGTGACAACGCCAACACGACGTATGCCAGAGTTAATGCAATTAGATAGAGGAAAATCAATGATACGAAATTTACCGCCGAATGGCACTGCTGGTTTTGCACGCCAATTAGTCAGTTCTCGAAGTCTACTGCCACGACCACCAGCAAGTATCAATGCAAGTGTATTTTTAGTAAGCGCACTTACAAAACGGGATGATGTATCTTGTTGCATATTTTCCTCCTCATTGACGACTTATTATGACCAACACTTAAAAAAGGATGGAGGATTCACTGTGAACCACACACTATGGCTGTATTATAAGCAGGAAAATAGGATACAATCCAGTAAAATCGAGTAGTTTCGTATTGAACTAAATCAAGCAAACAGAGGCTATCAAGTGGCAAAACATACACTAGACCATCAACTAAGTTTAATCCTACAAGCTAAGCATCACGATCCATTTGCTTTTCTTGGATTACACCAAGTGAAAGAAAAGCAAGTATTTAGGGCATTTTTTCCTAATGCTGAACATGTCTGGATTAAAACAAAAAATGATTGGGAGCCTTTAAGTAAAAGCCATGCGGAAGGCTTATTTGAATGGTCATCCGATAAAAGTAACGCGGTAGAAACGCCATGTCTTTTAAAAATTCAATCGAATGGCCATCTATTTGAAAGACATGATACTTACTCTTGCAAGCCAACTATAAGTGCTGATGAGCTTTATTTGTTTGGTGAAGGTCGTTTAATTCAAGCTTACAAAACCTTAGGGGCACATCCATACACCATAGGGAAAGTTTCAGGCGTGCGTTTTGCCGTATGGGCGCCAAATGCAGAGCGCGTGAGTGTGGTTGGTAACTTTAACCAATGGGATGGCAGAGTTAACCCAATGCGTGTGCATGGCTCAAGTGGTGTTTGGGAGCTGTTTGTACCTGATATCGGCGTTGACGAGTTGTATAAATTTGAAATTCGAAATCGCCATAGCCAGCATATCCTGAGTAAAACAGACCCTTATGGCTTAAGTTTTGAGCCACGACCAGGCTGCGCCGCTAAAGTTACTGCGCTTAATAGTTACACTTGGCACGACCAAGACTGGTTGGCACATCGCGCTAAAGCTGATTGGTTGCATGCACCATTTAATTGCTACGAGCTCCATCTTGGTTCATGGAAACGTAATGCCAATGGTTATTTCTTAAATTACCGTGAGACAGCAGATCAACTTGTAAGTTATCTCAAAGAAATGGCATACACGCATATTGAGCTGATGCCAGTTTCTGAACACCCACTGACAGAATCTTGGGGCTATCAAACTACTGGATATTTTGGCGTTACTAATCGCTACGGCACTCCTGATGATTTTAGATATTTGGTTGATTTATGCCATCAGCACCATATTGGTGTGATACTAGATTGGGTACCAGGTCACTTTCCAAAAGATGATTGGGCGCTTGCGCGTTTTGATGGTACAGCGCTTTATGAACATGAAGATCCACGTCTTGGTGAGCATCAAGATTGGGGTACTTATATTTTCAATTATGGGCGCAATGAGGTCAGAAACTTTTTGCTCGCCAACGCCTACTACTGGATGGCGGAATTTCACATTGACGGCTTACGCGTTGATGCTGTTGCGTCAATGCTTTACCTTGATTACTCGCGTAAAGCTGGTGAATGGCTGCCCAACCAGTATGGTGGGCGCGAGAATTTAGATGCCATTGAGTTTTTAAAACAACTCAATATTATGGCGCACGATGATTTCCCAGGTGCGCTTACCATTGCTGAGGAGTCTACTGCTTGGCCCATGATTTCAAGGCCTGTATATTTGGGCGGCATTGGTTTCTCAATGAAATGGAACATGGGCTGGATGAATGACACGTTGAGCTATATGACAAATGAGCCTATTCATAGGCGCTACCATCATAATATGCTAACGTTTGGTCAACTCTATGCTTATAGTGAAAATTTTGTACTGCCGTTTTCGCATGATGAAGTTGTACATGGTAAAAAGTCTTTATTAGACAAAATGCCTGGCGATACCTGGCAAAAATTTGCCAATTTAAGACTCTTGCTCACTTATCAAATGGCGATGCCGGGTAAAAAGTTAAACTTTATGGGCAATGAGTTTGGTCAAGGCAGAGAGTGGAACGTCAATGTCAGTCTTGATTGGCATTTGTTAGATTCACATTGGCATGCAGGAATAAAAAAATTAAGTGCTGACTTAAATCATGTTTACCGACAAACCCCTGCGCTATTTGATTTAGATTTTGATCATAGTGGCTTTAAATGGATTGATTGCTATGATAGTGATCAGTCGGTCATTATTTTCCAGCGTTTAGCACGTGATGGCAGTTTTATTGTAGTTGCGCTCAACTTTACCCCCGTCATGCGTGAACATTACAAAATTGGTGTGCCGCAAGCTGGTGAATATATTGAGCTTATTAACAGCGATGCTGAATGTTATGCTGGTAGCAATCAAGGCAATGGCGCTGGCATTTATACTGAACAATCTGCATGGATGGGGTATGACCATTCCATGAATATTACATTACCGCCTTTAGCTGGGCTGATTCTTCGGTTAAAATAGAATTTGATTAAATTTAACAATTATTGAATAGTGATTATGAGCACAAACCCAACCACACTCCCCATATGGAATGAAATAGCCGCGCATCAAAAAGAATTAAGCACAGTGCATATGCGTGAATTGCACGCTCGTGAAAATAATCGTTTTGATAAATACTCCTTAAAATGTGGCGATTTACTACTCGACTTTTCAAAACATCGCATCACAGAAAAAACACTGCCTTTGCTCATGAAACTTGCACGTCAAGCTGATATTGAGGGCTGGCGTGAAAAAATGTTTACTGGTGAAAAAATTAACTTTACCGAAAACCGTGCAGTGCTACATACGGCGCTTCGCAATCGCAGCAACACCCCAGTTTATGTAGATGGCAAAGATGTTATGCCTGAAGTTAATCGCGTTCTGGCACAAATGCGCGACTTTACTGAACGTGTGCGTAATGGCCAATGGCTCGGTTACACAGGTAAAAAAATCACAAGTATTGTTAATATTGGTATTGGAGGCTCTGATTTAGGCCCTGCCATGGCATGTACTGCCCTTAAATATTTTGCTAAACCAGATTTACAACGCCATTTTGTTTCTAATATTGATGGCACACACTTAGCGCAAGTGTTGGAACAATGTAACCCTGAAACTACTTTATTTATTGTCGCTTCAAAAACCTTTACCACCCAAGAAACCATGACAAATGCGGCCTCTGCCCGCACTTGGTTTTTAGAAGCAGCAAAAGACAAAGCACATATTGCTAAACACTTTGTGGCACTGTCAACCAATGCCAAAGCCGTGAGTGAGTTTGGTATTGATACCGCTAATATGTTTGAATTTTGGGATTGGGTAGGTGGTCGCTACTCTTTATGGTCAGCCATTGGCTTATCAATTGCCCTTTACATTGGCATGGATAACTTTGAAGAATTGCTGGCGGGTGGGCATGAAATGGACAACCATTTCCGTAATACCCCATTAGAGCAAAATATCCCAGTGGTCATGGCGTTGCTAGGTATTTGGTATAACAATTTTTTCGGCGCTGAAACACACGCTATTTTACCCTATGACCAAGGGTTATCGCGTTTTCCTGCTTACTTGCAACAAGCAGATATGGAAAGTAATGGTAAGTTTATTGATAGAAACGGCAACCGCGTTACCGAGAGTTCTGGCCCTATCATTTGGGGTGAAGCTGGTACCAACGGTCAACATGCGTTCTACCAACTCATACACCAAGGTAATAAACTGATACCCGCTGACTTTTTAATGCCTCTGGTTTCACATTACAAAATTGGCAAAAATGGCGACGAACATCACAAAATCTTACTTGCCAATTGCTTTGCACAAACCAAAGCGCTCATGCAAGGTAAAAATGCAGATGAAGTACGCGCTGAGCTTGTGGCACAAGGCATGCAAGGAGAGGCACTAGAGGCTTTAATTCCGCATCGTGTGTTTGATGGCAACCGCCCTACTTCAACCATTTTATTCCCTGAACTCACACCACGTGCGTTGGGTAAACTGATTGCTTTATACGAGCATAAAATATTTGTACAAGGCATTATTTGGCATATTAATTCATTTGACCAATGGGGCGTTGAATTTGGCAAACAACTGGCACAAGGCATATTGCCAGAGTTATTGGCTGACAGCCCAAGTACTAAATTTGATTGCTCAACCAATGGTTTAATAAACTACGTTAAATCACATCAATAAATAATTGATTTTTAATTAATAATATACAATAAAAATGCCGCATAATGCGGCATTTTTTATAATCATTTATTTACGCTCAAACTACTTTAACGATAAGTCACCACCAAAAATTTTACCAGCAAATGAAGCGCCTAACCGTTTTGCAAAGCGATCTGCTAAGTTTTCTTCTGCAGTAAAATCAACTATATTTTCTTCTTTGATAATTTCTCTAGCCACGTAATCTGCACTACCTAAAGCATCTGCCAAGCCCATTTTAATGCTAGTTTCACCACTCCAAAACAAGCCGCTAAAGGTTTCTGGGGTTTCTTTTAAGCGTTTGCCCCTACCCTCGCGCACAACAGAAATAAACTGTTGATGAATTTCATCTAGCATACTTTGGGCAAAGGCTTTATGTTTTGGGTTTTCTGGTGAAAATGGGTCTAGCATGGCTTTGTTTTCACCAGCTGTCATTAAACGTCTTTCTACACCTAATTTTTCCATGGTGCCTGTAAAACCAAAGCCATCCATCAACACACCAATCGAGCCTACAATACTCGCTTTATCTACATAGATGTTATCAGCTGCTGCTGCAATGTAATAGCCGCCAGATGCACATATATCCTCAACAACCGCATACACGGGTACTTTTGGGTGCAGTTTACGTTGGCGTTTAATTTCTTCATTAATTAAACCTGCTTGTACAGGGCTGCCACCTGGACTATTAATGCGCAGAATCACACCTTTGGTATTTTTATCTTCAAAAGCAGCTTGCAAACTTGAGTTTACAGAATCTGCAGTAACCTCTTCACCTGCACCAATCACGCCTTGTATTTCAATCAATGCAGTGTGAGATTTTGAAACACCAGCGCCTGGGCCAATCCAATCCATAGCAATAAACAATAAAGTAAATAAATAAATAAAGGTAAGTACTTTAAAAAAGGTGCTCCAATAACGCGCTCGCCTCTGCTCTTGCAAAGCAGACATTGCGAGCTTTTCAATGGTATTGCGTTCCCAGTTGGGTTCTGTTGGGTTGTTTTGTTCTGACATACTTACTTTCTAATGTTGAATAGTTTAATCAATTAATGGCTAGCGAAAATTAAAAAAATTTGGCCCTCACGTTCTTCAACTTGCAAACGCCTGAGCGAGCGACCTTTGCATGGACCCATAACACAATATCCGCTGTTTGGTTGATAATGTGCCCCGTGTGTAGCACATATTAAATAATTTTTTTCTAAATCAAAAAAATCACCTTCACTCCAGTCTAACTCAACTGGTACGTGCGCACATTGATTCACATAAGCATACACGTTTCCGTTAAAACGTACTAAAAAGCCTGTGGTACGCTCGCCAAACTCTGGCAAGTCAAATCTAAAGCCTTGCCCACGCTCTGTGACTGTATCACTAGTCGTTAACAAACGTTCTTCAGGCATTTTCTAATATCCATGCATTCACTTTTGAAAATTGGTCAAAATGCGCAAGTGGCTTAAATGGCAACAGTTTTTCAAGCGGATGTGCGCCATAGGTTACCGCAACTCGGCTCACGCTGGCGTTTTGTGCCATTTGCATATCAAAACTGGTATCGCCTATCATTAATGTTCGCTCTGGCAAGGTCACCATTTGATCCATTAAATCATCTAGCATTTGTGGATGTGGTTTTGAAAAACACTCATCTACTGTACGTGAGGCATCAATAAACGCATTTAGACCACTAAGTTCAAGTGATTTATTTAAACCCCGCCTACCTTTGCCAGTAGCCACGGCTAAATCAAAACCCAAGCGCTTCAAATTCTTGAGCGCGTCAAATACACCATCAAACAACACAGTTTCTTCATCTCTAGAATAATAGTAATATTTGTAACGATTCGTAAGAATATCATATTGGTCTTGGCTAATCTCACCAAATAACGCGTGCACTGCCTCACTTAATCCCAAGCCAATTACTTGGCAAGCTGTGGTTTCATCTGGCACGGGCAACTGCGCATCTTTACTGGCTAAACGCATACAGTCGGCAATCATTTTAGTTGAATTGGCCAAGGTGCCATCCCAATCAAATACAATTAAGTCGAACTGCTTTGGCATTTAACTTGTTTGCTCCACTAACGAATTTATAAAGCTTTGTAACTCTTTTGGCATAGGCGCAATGAGCTTGAGCTTTTGCGCAGACACTGGATGTTTAAGATTGGTTTCATAAGAATGTAAAAACATACGCTTTAAGCCAAGTTTATGTAATTGCTTATTTAATGCAAAATCACCATATTTATCATCGCCAAGGATAGGAAAGCCTAAATGCGATAGCTGTACCCGTAATTGATGGGTTCTACCTGTCACCAATTGTGCTTCTAACAAACTATAAAAGGCTCCTTGCAAGGTAAACGTTTTACGCAAAAAGAAATTGGTTTCTGAGTGCTGACCATCTTCTTGCACTGAAACACGGCGTTCTCCAGTTGCAGCCACATATTTATGTAAGGGCATCGTCACTTTTTTCTTTTTTTCTAACCACTGTCCACTCACCATCATCATGTAGCGCTTATCCGTCTGATTATTTCTAATCATCTCGTGTAACTGCACCAAAGCGGCACGTTTTTTTGCCAATAAAAGAACACCCGATGTTTCTCTGTCTAAGCGATGCACCAATTCCAAAAACTTTGCTTTTGGTCGCTCAGCGCGTAATTGTTCAATCACGCCGCGACTTACACCACTACCACCATGCACAGCAAAGCCTGCTGGTTTATCAATTACCAGTAATGCCTCATCTTCAAACAAAATGGTCTGGTTTAACTTAGATTTTTCGGCAACCGCTTCACCTGTATTCAAAGCAATATTCATGCGCACCGGAGGGATTCTTACCATATCGGCCATGCTCAATTTAAAATTAGCATCTACACGCTTGCTATTCACGCGCACCTCACCACTGCGCAAAATACGGTAGACATGGCTTTTTGGCACGCCTTTTAGCACTTTGCACAGATAATTATCAATGCGTTGTCCATCACTTGCCTCGTCAATTTCTACTAAATTAACGCTACCTACATTTATTTCTATTTTGCTCATTGAGAGGTCTTTTTTAACTTTCAAAGTTTAGTTTCAAAGCTTTAGGCTTTGCTTAATTAGAGTAACTCACCTATACTACTGAAATCTTGAAAGAAAGCCGTATTGCGCTTTTATCAAGTAAGGTTGCGGTTATCTGTGTTTACACCTGTGACGCATCAAAAAAATACCTTGGTTAACTTCGCTCGCCAATTAAAATATGTAGCGATTTTGTAATAAATAATGCGCTCAAGCTACAAAGAGTTTAGCAATTTATTGATTAGTTATCGCATGTTTGCATTAATGTAAAATGCCCAAAACTAGTCATTAGTGCAGTACTTTTAATATTACCAAAAGTAAAACGCACATGGTGTTTCGCAAACGATTCGAATATACCATGAAGTAGGATGATAGCTTTAAAGACTATATTTTAGCCGATTATAGTGGCTATGCAGAGTCAGAATATAAAGTTGTGAGATTGTAACGAACCGTGTTCGTTTAGAGTTGTTGGCATACTAAAACCAAATATAAAGTTAAACCAACTACTTGCGCTAATTCATTGCGCCAAAAATTGCTCTATGAAAGCAGTTTTGATTAAAAACGTAACACCCTAAAAATCTAATATTGAACGATATTAGGTCGATATATTTCACGCGGTCAGCTATCCAAAAGATAGGTTTGACAATTCTTTCTCTTCACTAAAAACTTTAAGCTACTGATTAAAAGTTTAGGCTTTTATTCTCACCTCACTGTTGCTCAGCACAATCTAAACGCATACCCGCTATGAGCGCGGGAGCAACACATGAAACGTATGTTATTTAATGCGACGCAAGAGGAAGAACTGCGCGTCGCCATTGTAGATGGTCAAAAACTCATTGATCTGGACATTGAATCCGCAGGCAAAGAACAACGCAAAAGTAATATTTACAAAGGCGTTATCACCCGTATCGAACCCTCACTTGAAGCCGCCTTTGTCGACTATGGAACTGACAGACATGGCTTCTTACCTTTTAAGGAAGTCGCCCGTAGCTATTTTTTAAACGATTCAGATGGCAATCGCGCACGCATTCAAGATGTGCTTAAAGAAGGTCAAGAGCTGATCGTTCAAGTAGATAAAGATGAACGTGGTAATAAAGGTGCTGCACTTACCACCTACATTTCACTGGCTGGACGCTACTTAGTATTAATGCCTAACAACCCTCGTGGTGGTGGTGTATCACGACGTATTGAAGGTGAAGACCGTAATGAATTGCGTGATGTCATGGCGCAACTTGAAGTACCTAATGGCATGAGTATTATTGCCCGCACGGCTGGCATAGGCCGCACAGTTGAAGAACTACAATGGGATTTAAGCTATTTATTACAGCTTTGGACTGCCATTGAAGGCGCTTCCACAATGCAAAGCGGCGCTTTCTTAATTTATCAAGAAGGTAGTTTAGTCATTCGTGCGATTCGTGATTATTTCCAACCAGATATTGGTGAAATTCTTATTGATACGCCTGACATCTATGAACAAGCGGTTCAGTTTATGAACCACGTGATGCCTAGTAATGTTGCGCGTGTCAAACTGTATCGCGATGAAACACCCCTCTTCTCACGCTTTCAAATTGAGCACCAGATTGAATCAGCTTACTCACGTGAAGTTCGCTTACCTTCAGGTGGCGCTATCGTCATTGACCATACAGAAGCCTTAGTATCGATTGATGTTAACTCTGGTCGTTCAACCAAGGGCAGCGATATTGAAAACACTGCATTTAATACCAACCTAGAAGCGGCTGAAGAAGTGGCGCGCCAATTACGTCTGCGTGACTTAGGTGGCTTAGTGGTGATTGATTTTATTGATATGGAAAGCCAACGTAATCAGCGTGAAGTTGAAAATCGTCTGCGTGATGCCTTGCATTACGACCGTGCGCGCGTACAAACAGGCAAAATCTCGCGCTTTGGTTTGCTAGAATTATCACGTCAACGCTTGCGTCCAAGCTTAGGCGAAACCAATCATATTCCTTGCCCTCGCTGTCATGGCACTGGCCATATTCGTGGCATTGAATCAACCGCATTGCATATCTTGCGCATTACGCAAGAAGAAGCTATGAAAGAAAACAGCAAAATGATACAGGTGCAGTTACCTGTTGAAGCGGCTACTTTCTTACTTAATGAAAAACGTGCTGACATTCATAAAATTGAACAACGCACGGGTGTTGAAGTGGTATTGATTCCAAACATTCATTTGGAAACCCCAAATTACACTATTACCCGCATTCGTTTAGACGACAATGTTGAAGACGGCGCACGCAGTTACTTAATGGTTGAAATGCCAACAGAAGCAGAATCTACTGCTATTGGACAATCGGTTGCTGTTACTAAACCTGAAGCAGCAGTTAAAGGTATCACCCCTTCTGCACCAGCACCACTCAGTGTAGAAAAAGTCGCTGAACCGACAAAATCTCTTTCATTATTTGCGCGTATCAAGGCATTCTTTACCTCTTCATCTTCTACTGAAAACAAAACAGCAAAAGAAGATAAACAAGGACAAAATGAACGTCGTGATAATCAACGTAACCGCAAAAATGGTCGCAACCGCAACCGTAATGACCGTGGTGACCGCCCAGCAAATCCTAATCAGAACGCTGAACGAAATGATCGCCAACAAAATCGTGTGCAAGAGCCAAAACCGGCCAAGCCACAACAAGCAAAACCAGAACGTGAAAATAAACCACAACCAGCCACACAAGCGGCACAATTGGTAAGCACAGATCAGCAAACTAACTCTGTGCAAGAGCAACGTGAGCCAAGAGAGGGTCGCGGTAACCGTCGCAACCGTAACCGTCGTGATCGTCGTCCAGACCGTCAAAACCAAACGGAACAAACCCAATTTGCGCAAGCGCCACAAATGGATGCCCAACAAAATATTCAATTCAACGAACCTATTGTTGAACAAGCTCCGCAACAGCAAGCGATTGTGCAAGTTGAGCAAGCACCGGTAACGCAATTGGTTGAAACTCCAGTTACAACTGCACCAACGGTTGAGATTATTGAACCAAAGGCGACCAAACCAGCTAAAGCTGAAAAAACTAGCCCTGCCAAAAAAGCAGAGGTTACGATTGAAGCCATTGAAACGGTAGAAACCAAACCGGCTAAAGCCACCAAAGCCTCAACTGTTGATAATACTGAAACCTCAAAACCAGAGAAAAAGGCTCGCTCTACAAAAAAACCAGCGGCTAAAGCAGCAAAACCTGTAGATTTGGCTGAAAGTGGTTTGCAATTAGTTGAAACAAAATCAGATGCTGTAGTTGCCGTGGTAACCGAATCTGCACCTGCTGCTAAAAAGCCGCGTAAAAATGCAGCTTGGCAGGC
>CAYXGE010000005.1:0-5997 GCA_964464435.1 uncultured Methylophilaceae bacterium | reverse complement strand
ATTAATCTGGCACATTTGCCCCATAAAATAAGGCTTTGAGTTTTTTAAGTTGGTCACGCGCTTGGGCTGCTTTTTCAAACTCAAGATTTTTAGCAGCATCATGCATGGCTTTGTCTAAACGCTTAATTTCTTTGAGTACATCTTTCTCACTCATGTTGTGATATATGGCTTGGTCTTGCGCGGCTTTACGCTCACGCTTACCTTCGTCCATATCATATACCCCGTCAATAATATCTTTAATGCGCTTGGTCACACCTTTAGGCGTGATGCCATTTGCTTCATTAAAGGCAATTTGTACCCCACGGCGACGATTGGTTTCATCTATAGCTAATTTCATAGAGCGCGTAATGGTATTACCATAAAATATGACCTTGCCATTCAAATTGCGTGCAGCACGCCCTGCGGTTTGAATCAGAGATCGTTCTGAGCGCAAAAAACCCTCTTTATCAGCATCTAATACCGCTACTAAAGACACCTCAGGAATATCTAAGCCCTCACGTAACAGATTAATGCCAACCAATACATCAAACTCACCCAAGCGCAAATCTCGAATAATTTCCACACGCTCTACGGTATCAATATCAGAGTGTAAATAACGTACTTTAATACCATGTTCTGATAAATAATCAGTTAAGTCTTCAGCCATACGTTTGGTGAGCGTAGTGGCTAGTACGCGCTCTTCTAGCGCCACTCTCATTTTGATTTCAGAAAGTAAATCATCCACCTGAGTATCGGCAGGCTTTACAATAATTTCTGGGTCAATTAAGCCTGTGGGTCGCGCAATCATTTCTACTACTTGCTGCTGATGTTCAGATTCATAGTTGGCAGGCGTAGCAGATATAAACACGGTTTGTCGCATTTGACGTTCAAACTCTTCAAACTTAAGTGGTCGATTATCCATCGCAGATGGCAAGCGCCAGCCATAATCTACAAGATTAGATTTACGTGACCTGTCCCCCAAAAACATGCCGCCAATTTGCGGTACGGTGACATGGCTCTCATCAATAATCATGAGGGCGTTATCAGGTAAATAGCTAATTAAAGTAGGAGGTGGGTCACCTGGCTTTGCACCAGTCAAGTGGCGGCTGTAGTTTTCAATGCCTTTACAAAAGCCAATTTCATTGAGCATTTCTAAATCAAAACGCGTGCGTTGCTCAATACGTTGGGCTTCTACTAATTTATTTTCTTTAATATAAAAATCCACTCGCTCACGTAGCTCTTGCTTAATGGTTTCAATTGCTCGCAAAGTAGCCTCGCGCGCGGTGACATAATGGCTTGAGGGAAAAATTCGGTAATTATGAATTTTGCTATGCATCTGCCCTGTCAGTGGGTCAAATAATTGAATATTGTCAATTTCATCGTCAAACAAACTAATACGCACAGCTGTTTCATTATTTTCTGATGGAAACACATCAATAATATCGCCACGCACTCTAAAACAGCCACGTCCAAAATCAAAGTCGTTGCGGTCGTACTGCATATTAATTAAATGGTTCACAATGTCGCGTTGGCTTATTTTTTTGCCCATATGAATATGCAATACCATGCCGTGATATTCACTGGGGTCACCTATACCGTAAATGGCTGAAACAGTAGCCACAATAATGCTGTCTTCTCGCTCAAGCAAGGCTTTGGTAGCAGATAATCGCATCTGCTCAATATGCTCATTAATACTTGAATCTTTTTCTATAAATAAATCTCGAGAAGGTACATAAGCCTCAGGTTGGTAATAGTCATAGTATGAAACAAAATACTCCACCGCATTATTAGGAAAGAACTCTCTAAACTCAGAATACAATTGTGCGGCTAGGGTTTTATTGGGCGCCATTACAATCGCTGGCCGCCCTGTGCGCGCTATTACATTAGCCATGGTAAAAGTTTTACCAGAGCCAGTTACCCCAAGCAGGGTTTGAAATTTTAAGCCTTGCTCAACGCCACCCACGAGCTTTTCAATGGCCTGTGGTTGATCCCCAGCAGGTTGAAATGGTTGATGTAACTGATATTTACTATTAGGAAAAGTAACAAACACGAGCAGCCCTCTTGAACAAATCACATTTTACCAGTGCTATGACAGAACTTAGTTGATTATATTCAGTCTAGGTGTTGTATTAATTAAATATTAAAATTGAATAATAAAAATGATTATCTAAAAAGTTTGGAGATAAGTATGCGCTTAATTATTTTAACCCTTGCCAGTGCACTATTAGCCACAAATGCGTATGCTTATGACCGTGCAAAAATATTGCAATCCTATTTTTCGATTGTCATGGTAAGAGGCTACAACCCAACAGGCACACTCGCTTATGGTACAGGCGTGGTCATAGGTGAAGGCAAAGTTCTCACTAATTGCCATACATTTCATAACACATCAAAACCATGGGTATCACAAGGCGAAGACACCTACCTCATCTCTGGCGTAAAAGTAGACCGTGAACATGATTTATGTTTATTACTTACAGAAAAATTACCAGCCAAACCAGCAGTAATAAGTAGTAGTAGCTCACTCAAAAAAGGACAAGCACTTGTTTCTATTGGACACTCTAGCGGTATGCCTGCTCCTGTTAATTCAGTGGGAGTAGTAAAGGCGCTCTACCCGATGGATGATGCTTTTGTGATTAGAACCAATGCGCGCTTTGCGCTGGGTGCAAGCGGCAGTGGGCTATTTGATGAACAAGGTCAACTAGTAGGTATCAATACTTTTAAAACAGTAGGTAAAAGTGCATATTTTTATGCCATGCCTGTTGATTGGCTTAAAACACTAGAAACCCGTGAAATTGAAACGCAATTTCCCATATCAGGTAAAGCCTTTTGGGAGACCAGTGAAGGTAAAATTCCTTTCTTTATGCAAGCTGCAGCACCTGAGTTGCAAGAAGATTGGCCAAAATTACTAGAAATATCTCAACAATGGATTCAATCGGAGCCTAATAGTAGCGATGCATGGTATGCCTTGGGTCTTGCACAAGAAGGTTTAAAAAAAGCGTCGGATGCAGAATCCGCCTATAGAAAATCATTAGCGCTTGAAGCCAGCAATCCAGATGCACTATATAAAATAGGCCTTATTGCATCCAAAAAAGGCAATAAAGAAGAAGTGAAAGCAGTCAATGTTGCCTTACTTGCTATTGATGCTGACGTTGCCGCTGAATTTAGTAAAGAAGCGGGTTGTGAAACACAGTGCTAACCATTTTAGCTACTACTTAAGTGACTAAAAAATCACATAAATTCTTTTAAAAGATTCCTTAACGTGGGTTTTATGCGTAAAATTACGGTTTTGCGCAAACCCATATTATAAGGACATTAGTTTTGTCGTCACCCGCTTCAATCCTCTCAACACGAGTACAACTGATTAAAGAATCCCCTACCCTTGCAATTACAGCAAAGGCAGCAAAATACAAGGCTGAGGGTAAAGATATTATCGGCTTAGCCGCAGGCGAGCCAGATTTTGACACCCCTCAACACATTAAAGACGCAGCTAAAACTGCGATTGATAATGGCTTTACCAAGTACACGCCAGTGAGCGGTATTCCGGGGCTGAAAAAAGCCATTGTCAATAAATTTAAAAATGAAAACGGCTTTGACTATGCACTCAATGAAGTGATTGTGGGTGTAGGTGGCAAACAAACCATTTTTAATCTTTGTCTAGCCGTGCTTAACAAAGGTGATGAAGTCATTGTGCCCGCGCCCTACTGGGTTTCATACGCCGACATCGCTATGGTGGCTGAGGCAACGCCAGTGATTATTCAATGCGGTATTGAGCAAGACTTTAAGCTACTGCCTGCTCAGTTAGAAGCAGCGATTACGCCTAAAACTAAAATCTTTATGATTAATTCGCCTTCAAACCCAACAGGCTCGGTCTATACCTTAGATGAGCTCAAAGCATTAGGCGAAGTGCTTAAAAAGCACCCCCACGTATTAGTGGCAACCGATGATATGTATGAGCACGTTAACCTTACAGGTAACAAGTTCTACAATATTCTAAATGCCACACCAGAGCTTAAAGACCGCTGTATCGTGCTAAATGGTGTTTCAAAAGCTTACTCTATGACAGGTTGGCGTATTGGTTATGCCGCAGGCCCAGCTTACATCATTAAAGCAATGGAAATTTTGCAAAGCCAATCGACCAGCAACCCAACTTCAATCTCACAAGTAGCAGCGCAAGCCGCGCTTGAAGGCGACCAAGCATGCATCACCCCTATGGTGACTGCGTTTAAAGAGCGCCATGAGTATGTTGTGAATCGTTTTAACAGCATGCCAGGGCTTAAATGCATTAAAGCAGGCGGCGCGTTTTACGCCTTCCCTGCTGCTCATGATGCAATTAATACCTTATTTAAAGCAGGTAAAATAAAATCTGCTGACGATATGGCGCTCGCTGAATATTTATTAGAAGAGTTTGGTGTTGCTGTTGTACCGGGCTCGGCATTTGGTGCAGAAGGTTACTTCCGCATTTCATTTGCCACCTCAATGGATAACCTGCGTAACGCACTTGATAGAATCGAAAAAGCGCTCAGTTAAAATGTACTTACAATGTTTGGTGGCAGCACTATTTGCCACCAAACAAGCCTTTCTTAATACTCTCTAACTTTTCCCCTACCTTAAGCCCTACAGAAGTACCTACACCCGGCCCAAGTATTGCCGTACCTACTACTGCACCTGCCATTGCTGATTTTGTTGGCAATACCGTAGGGTCTTCCATAGTGCCTGTAATTTCTAATGGAACAGCTACCATAGAAGCACTATTTTTTACCTCAACCTTCACCATGCCACTCAACGCCTTGTTTTTATTAATTTTGACGCCTCCACTTGCCTTAATTAAACCAGAACTAATATTTAGATTTTTTACCTCATACCGCCTGCCAGTCACAAGCAATTGCCCCGAAAATTTATCAAACTGTGTATTACCGTCACTATTACTTTTAGTCAGCAAAAGTGAAGCAATCTTGATTAAATCCACGCCTCTAATCATGCCATTAGTCACTTCAAACATAAAATTTGCAGATACCTTATCTGCAATCTCATCAATCGAATCCGCTTTAGCCTTAAAAGGGCCATTTAACTGCAAATGACCGCTCAATTTATTATTAGGCGTCACCACACCTAGGGCAGATGCTAAATTTAAACCTGCCACACTCAAATGCCCCTTTAGCTCATAGCTCTTAGTAAAACTTAGCACCCCCTCAGCATTGATTTCACCCTGATACGCTTTAAGCCCCAAATGCTTTATATGAAGCTCATTACCACGCAACACAGCCTGCATATGCATACTATCCAACTTAAATGGATAGCCCATAGGCAAAGTCCAACTTTGCGCCTCCGCACTCACTAAATAAGCCTCGTTCTCACCCAAAGACGAGTCAGGCTCTAAAACCAAGCTCAACAACCCGTCTAAGCTCCTGATATTGGCCTTTATAGGTTTGTTGTTGGATAGTGTTAACAAGATATTAAACTTAGGGAAATTAAAATTTGGCGCGATATAAGCAAACTCGCTAATTTCAACCGAATCTACAAGCACTTGACTAGGCTCTGCCTTTGAATCTTTAGACTTTGCTAAATCACTTATCAGCGCTAAAGCATCACTTTTTAAACTAAGCCGCTCAATCTGAATCGCACTAATGACTTTTTTTTCGTTAAACAAACTAAAAACATCTGGCACGAGCGTTAAATCTTCAGCATTGAGCAAATAATCGCCTATCACCAGCCCTTTTATATGCAATCTAGGGCTAGGTAATAATACTAGTCGCAGAGAATCAAGCTTTACCTTTTGATTTAATTGGCTTTCTGCAAAGGCCTCCAGTTTAGGCACATAATTACCTGTAGGTATCAACCATGGTAAGCCAAGTAAAACCATGCACAATAAACCCACAGTAATAAAAAAGTTGCGAAAAAAATGCATTAATTTCCTCTATTCATGTTGACCAAAGTTCACTAAGTCATTATTATCACGCCTTCACCGATTCCTCAATAGCTCAGTCGGTAGAGCAACGGACTGTTAATCCGTGTGTC
>CAYXGE010000004.1:10096-47511 GCA_964464435.1 uncultured Methylophilaceae bacterium | reverse complement strand
CTCAGGCCTATTCCGCACGTGGTAATGCGCTCAATAATGTGATCAATGGTAATGCAGGTAATAATCAGATAGAAGGTCTAGATGGAAATGACATCATCATCGGTGGTATTGGTGTTGATACGCTGATTGGTGGTTTAGGCGCTGATACCTTTGACTTTAATGCGATTATTGAGTCTGTAGTCGGGGCGAACCGTGATGTGATTACTGATTTTAGTGTTGTTCAGGGTGATAGGATTGATTTGTCTAACATTGATGCTAATACTAGCCTTGCCAATGATCAGGCTTTCTTAGCTTCTATATTAACAAGTGGTGACTTTAATGCCATCGGGCAGTTACGCTTAGTGGGTAATATCCTCTCAGGTAATACCGATACTAACTTCTTGACCAGTGAGTTTGAGATTCAATTGACAGGGTTGAGTGCGTTGAATTCGAGCTCCCTCATTTTATAGGCTTAATAAGAACCTTTGAAATGCAACGACAATATTATGTAATTAGAAATTTTAATATTTGATTATTGCATTATTAAAACCAATATAGATACTTAATCTCTTAATTGCAAAGTTAGCATATGCCCCCATTAAATCCAAACCCAATAGAAGCCGTGAGCAAGTGTAATACTACGAATGGCCCAATCTTTGTTTATGACAACGATCAAGTAATTGGTAAATCCATACGTGAAAGCGGTCAATTTGGTGAACACATTATTGACGAGGTTATCTACTTACTAAAGCAGCGTTTCTCATTCAACCCTCATACTTTTATAGATATTGGTGCAAATATAGGAACGCATACCTTATATGCAATGTTACCAAGCAGATTTCAACAAGCGATAGCAATTGAAGCTGATGCAAAAAACTTTTTACTATTAAAAGCTAATATTGCTATTAGAGGTTTGCAAAATCGTACGCAACTGATTGAATGTGCGCTTACAAACCATGTGGGGGAGGTTGAGCTTGAGCTCTGCAATAGTAACTTCGGCGATCATCGTGTTCGCGTTAACGTTGAAAGCCAGCTAGATCTTGGTGAATCAAATCGTGCCTGCGTTCGAGTTAAAGCCGAAACTGCAGACAGGATTTTAGGCTCAGAATCACCTCCTTGGCAAAGTACTCTTGTGTGGATTGATACGCAAGGACATGAAGGCCAAATTTTCCAAGGCGGCATGACCTCACTGGGAATCAATGCCCCAGCCATTGTAATAGAATTTTGGCCATATGGTTTAGAAAAGGCTGGTGGTAAAAAGGCATATTTTGACTTCTTAGTAGAGTGCATAGAAATTTATGACCTAAATATCACAAACTGGCAACAAGAGAAACCTATCTCAGTCGAAAAGCTTGAGCATCTATACGATCAATACCTTGCAGCAACCAAAATTGATTTCTACCCGCACACAGATCTTTTATGTATAAGAAAAGCTGCTTTAAAGAATATAACTGAAGAAGATATTTCTATTCAAAATAGATGGGCACCTATGAATGAGTTTCAAAGAACATTAATGACAATCGGCTGTCGGGATACAGACTTTATTTCTAAAGTTACTGGGGCTGGTCAAGCAATCAAGCGTGGAGATGTGACTTTACAACGAATGCATAATGGAATTGAAGTGCTATATGGAGGCTATTATGGTGACTGGATGGCTCATATTATTCGCGGCCTTAACGGACATCATGAGCCTCAAGAGGAAGCAATATTCCACACTTTAATGCGCTATATACGTCATAAATCTACAATAGTTGAATTAGGCTGTTTTTGGGCATATTACACCCAATGGTTCTTAAAGGAGATTCCTGATTCAGTTGCATTATGTATTGAACCCGACAAACATAATCTAGAAGTAGGCAAACAAAACACAATCATTAACGGCCATTCAGAAAGGGTTCGCTTTATTAATGCTTGGATTGGGGGAGAGTCAAAACCAAAGCATGAAGCACCTACCGAAACTGAAGTCACTCCCATTCCAATTCCGATGATGAATGCACCTGACGTATTAACAGAAGCTCAAACACATGTTATTGAGCTATTACACATGGATATTCAAGGCGCTGAACTAGCTTTTCTTAAGACAATTAGCCTAAAAATGGCGAGAGAAAAGCTGAGATTTATTATGGTTTCAACACATCACAGTTGCATCTCTGGATCAACTACAACCCATTCAGACTGCTTAGAAGCTTTAAGAAATCTTGGTGCCACTATTCTAGTTGAACATGACGTTATTGAATCTTACAGTGGTGATGGTCTGATTTTGGCTAGCATGTTTCAAGATGACCAAAACCTCTGGTTTCCAACCATTAGCCGTAACCGCGCAGAAACTTCTTTATTTAAAAGAGCTTAGCAAACTTTAGCACACTTATAAGCTATTAGTGGTTATACATCCAAGTTAAGGTTTCAACTAATGGAATATCTTGACCTCCACTAACAGCCGAATCTAATTTAACCTTAGAACCGATCAAACTTCGCACCTCATTGGCACGAACAAAATTGGGGTTAACGCAAACTTCTATTGAGTGTCCGGAAATTTCACGCATTAGCGCTAAAACCTCCATTAATGAATAGCCTTTCCCTGAGCACACATTAAATGTTTCTCCGTTTAAATTAGTCTCAATTAGTTTACGGTAAGCTTTTACTACTACTCTTACGTCAGAGAAATCTCTTACTACATCAAGACTCCCTAACTCAATGACAGGCATTTTATTTTTAAAATGGCTCACTATCTTAGGTATCAAAAAGTTAATTGATTGACCAACGCCGGTGTAGTTAAATGGTCTTACAATAATGATCGGCAGCTGCGCCTTATACAAGCTAGCTATGTATTCCATCGTTAACTTACTTATTGCATAATCGTTTGCAGGGGCAGGAGTAACCAACTCATCTAACACCCCGCCAGAATTTCCATAAACATTGGCACTACTGGCTAATAAGATGCTTTCTGGAGATTTCTTTAACTTCAAAAGAGCTTCAAGTAAATTTCTTGTTCCAATCACATTGGTTTTATATATGTCTTCAACTTGACCGTGTGCCACAAATGCAATAGCTGCTAAATGTACAACAAAGTCTGGCTGAATTTCTGAAACAAGACTTTCCACACTCACAGCGTTACATAAGTCGCATTCATAAATATTTTGAACGCCATCTATTTTATGTTCAGGCTTTTTTTGAGAAAGTCCTATTACAATATAGCCAGCTTTAGCCATTTCTGAAGCTAAATACCGCCCAGTAAAGCCCTCAATACCAGTAATTAAAACGTTTCTCATTTTTTAATTATTTAAAATGAAAAACCAGCTTTATTTCTTCTAAAATCAGCTTCTACCATCATCTGGCATAATTCTTCTAAGGTTGTTTTGGGCTCCCAGCCAAGCTCATTTTTTGCTTTTTCTGGGTTACCAATTAATAACTCAACTTCTGCTGGACGGTAAAACTTTGGATTAACTCTAACTATCGTTTTGCCAGTTTTGGTATCTTTCGCGATTTCAGACTCTGCTACACCTTCCCAAGCTAAATCAAAACCTGCTACTTTACCTGCCATAGTAACAAAATCTCTAACCGTTTCTGTGCGGTTAGTTGCTAATATATAAGTGTCTGGCTTATCTGCTTGTAGCATTCGCCACATGCCTTCTACATACTCCTTGGCAAACCCCCAATCACGTTTTGCGTCCATATTACCTAGCTCAAGCACATCCAGTTGACCAAGTTTAATTTTAGCCATGCTATCGGTTATTTTACGCGTAACAAATTCACGACCACGCAACGGAGACTCATGGTTAAACAAAATACCACTAGATGCAAAAATATTATAACTTTCACGGTAATTAATGGTCATCCAGTGCGCATATAGCTTAGCAACGCCATATGGGCTTCGTGGGTAAAAAGGCGTGCTCTCTATCTGAGGAATCGCTTGTACTTTGCCAAACATTTCTGAAGTACTTGCTTGATAAAAACGAATGGAAGGATTCACAATACGAATTGCTTCAAGTAAATTTACTGGCCCTATGCCAGTGATTTCAGCGGTTGTTATAGGCTGATCAAAAGAAACACCTACAAAACTTTGTGCCGCAAGGTTATATACTTCAGTAGCCCCTGTTGTTTGTAACAAACGAATACTGGTAGATAAATCCGTTAAATCATATTCAACCAAGTGTAAATTTGGGTGTTTATTTATTCCTAATTCCTCAATACGCCAAAAGTTTACAGAACTGGTGCGGCGGAAAGTGCCATAAACTGTGTAACCTTTTTCAAGAAGCAATTGTGCCAAATATGCGCCATCTTGCCCTGTAATTCCAGTTATAACTGCTACTTCAAAACTATTCACTATAATTCCTAAAAAAATAAATTTTGGGTAAATCAAAACATGTTAATTTTTTATTCATGTAAAAAAGTAATTTCAAAAGGTAATTCCGCTTGATTATCATCAGTTTCTAATTGAGATAATATTTTAAAATTAATATATTTTTGAGCAAGACCATTTTTTTTTATTTCATCTAAAATAGAAAAATTAAATGTATATTCACCTACAGGTAGCTTAGCTACAAAGTTAAAAGCCAAAGAGAAATTTCCTATTTTGATGTCATTTGCAACCTTCTTGGTTTTTAAAACAACATTTTTAATTGAATTTAACAGTATAAAATTAAACGAAATTTCCTGATAATTTGACAAAAATGATAAATCTAAGTCAAGAGCCACTAAATCATTTTGATATATTTCTAAATTTTTATTAATTTCACATGAAACAAACTTAACATTTTGATTATTTATATCATCTTGTACATTTTTTAGGTCCTCGAACCGATAGTTATGTACATGCAAATAATACCCAAAAAGTTGTAATGCCAGTGCTTTAGTTCTTTCTGATATTTCTTGCGAATAATGCCCCAAATAACCAGATTCATTTACTCTTGGAACAGTTCCTATAATTTCTGAAAACTTTACTGAAAAAATTTCGTCAGTAATAGCATCAAAACTTTCCGTAATACTTTCATTTTTAATAAAGTGAGTAGCCTTTTCAGCATGATTTTCATTAATATAGACATAGCCATAACGAACACCTTTAAGTAGTGTAAAGTAAAACCACTCATCAAAGGATTGGGTATTCATAGCTAACTTTATAGATTCCAGAGTAGCTTTTGATTCATCTCTATAAATAAATGAATCTTTATCATTCAGATAAAATATCCATTTAGATAAAGTTCGCTTGTACTCGGCAAAGTAATAAGAAAAAGGATTGCGAACGCTTGTAGCAACGTAATTACATTGATTATTTGTTTCAGCAAGGTAATCAACATATGATATATGCCGTGAGAACTTGTCTTTAACAGAACCATGGTTGCCGTTAGGAAAATGTAAAATCAAAAATCCTAAATCTTTAAGCTTGTCCGCGTTAGAATGAATATAAGTTTCTAATGCGGTTGACCCTGTTCCAGGCGCATAAGAAATAAACAACTGAATATTACCTTTTGAAACTATAGATGCCATGCAGATTATTCAGATGAGTAGTTAAATATCATATTGTTATTTTACAGCTTTGAGCCAAAATTTACATGTATATGAGCTAAGTTCTTAGCATGGTTGGTATTTTAGGCGTCATACATTAATAACGCAATCTGGTAAAAGTGAGCTGATATTTTCAAAAGCTTGCACCTTAAATATTTATGTAAATAGTAATAAATAGTCACCGTACATGATTCTATTAATATTATTTGTCATAAAACCAAAAAATAACGTTGTGTGATTTAGTCACTATCTCTTATTTACCATATCAGATTCATTTTAGGCATATACAGCAGTTTTAAGATCTTTGTACTAATTTAGCTAAGACTTAATCATAGAGCGACTATATTGTGACCATAGAAAGCAACAGTTTTGGTAGCAAATGATGTATTCGAAAATAAGTTGAAATAATAGTTTTGAAAACTCATTTTGGAGAGGTATAGTTTGTTGTGACCAATTGCGAAGGGGACTAAAGTAGGATAAGTGTCTAAATATCTTCCAATTCCTTCTATAACGCCCAGCCAGTGGTAATTTAGAATATCATCAAGTATTACTACTCCTTCATTATTAATTAACGTTTCTGCTAGTTTTAAATCATTTAATGTATGAGCTACCGTATGTCCACCATCTATAGATATAAACCTCAAACTACCAGGGCCAATTTTTTCAATAAGATTTAAAGCCGAATCCGTAGAGTCACCAGTGATAATAATTGTATTACGACCTTTATTTCTGTCATAGCTTTCAAGGTTTCTTTTAAAAGCTTCGAGAGACCCTGCACCTGAATAATCAATATTCAAATTTTGATTTTCAAAAATATCTACAACATAAGATTTATAGATTTCTGAAATAACTTGATTCATTAGTATGTAAAACTTTCCATGATGTACCCCTATTTCGAGGGCACCACCTGTTTTGTTTATTCCAGCATTATTGAGTATGTCTATAGTGTCAAAAAGTTGATCAGCACACCAACCTTCAACCATATTAAAACCTGTTTTTTTGTAAATCTCTAAATAATTATCCATTAAATTTCCTTTAGATTAGTTAGAATAGTGTTGCTCAAGTTACAGTCTACTTTTTATTCTATTTAGGTTGCTTCTATTTCATAGACTAACAATTAGAGAATCTATTGATACATGAATCGTAAATAACACAATTATTTGATAACTAGACTTTTTGTATAACCCAACGTAGATTTCTTAACAGTAACTCATGTTTTGTGTAACCTAATTTAATCGCCTTCATAAAATTAGGATGTGATTGATGTATATCTTTTAGTGTTGCAGAGTAGTGTTCATGAAACAGAACTTTAATTTTTTTTGACTTAACTGCATCAATAAATATTTTCTCAAACTGGCTTAGTCTCCATCTATTCATTCCTGTATCAAACAAATGCACCTCTTCTTCGCTAGCTCCATTCAGAAACATTTCTTGATGATACTCGTCTTTAGTCAGAATTAGATGCGCCCAAGGTGTTGGAGCCCTGTGAAAAAAATGACCTCCAGTGTCACATGTCCAAATTGGGTCAAATGTGATATATGCAAATCCGTTTGGTTTAAGAACCCGTATAATTTCTTTTAAGGCCAAGCCTGGATTGGGGATATGCTCAAATGCATTAAATGAAACTGCACAATCGAAATAGTTGTCTTTAAACAACAAATCCATAGCATCCGATTCAATATAAGCAATTTTATCTATCGCGTATTGAATAGAATTTCTCTCATGTTTTTCAGCAGCAAGTTTGTTGAACTCGCCGTTATACAAACATCCATAATTTAATATATCTACACAATATACTTTTTTAAAGTGATTAGACAAGAATCCTGTGTGCATTCCGTGACCACCACCTACATCTATCACTGTTTCGCTTGTGTCTAGTCTATATCCCGCTTGAGATAACTCATGTATAGCAAGTCTAACTTGTTCTTTATGCTGTTCAAAATCATCTTTTTCACTGTACATAATTTACCTTTTTTATAGACTTAATCATTACTAATTTTAGTTTTGTTTTCACAAAGTTGTTTGCAATAAGTTACAAATTCAGCACCTATTTTTTCCCAAGAATAGTTTAATGCAAGTTTTTTTCCAGACTTACCCAATGATTCGCATAGTTTAGGATCTTGCAGTAATCGCTGCATAGCATCAACTAAGTTCTGGGCATTTGTTAACAACCCATTTTTATTATGCTCTGCTAAATCTAAAAAGGCAGAACATTGGCTATTTACAATCACTGGGCGTGATGCCATCCATGCTTCTAAAAGCACTATACCAAAACTTTCGCTTTGGCTCATATTGATCAGCGCTACACAACTTTGCAGTGCACCTCTAACAACTTCTCTTGGTTGTATGCCAAGATACGTTACATTCTGTGAAACGATTTGAATTCCATCATCATCTGGGCCAATCATAATTAAATGTACTTGATTAGATTTAGCAAGCTTTTCGGTTGATTTAATTACATCTAAATAACCTTTTGCTTGAGACTTTCTTCCCAACACTAAAAAGAATGGTTTTTCAGATTTGTATAGCGCTTTAAATGCAGCAATATCTTCAGCATTAAAGCTTTCGTCATCATCAATTCCTGCTGGTAGATATGCTAAATTTTTTACCCCAATATTTTTATAAAAGTCACAGGCCGCCTTTGGTGAGGCTAATACCAGACTTGCATCTAATGCCGCTTGATGAACGTCTGTAAAGTGATAGTAGTCATCATCTAAATGAGCGTGTGGAATCAAAAGTGATGGAATCTCTGCTTCTTTGGCAGCTTTAACTGCAAATGTAGCTGGCCGTAAAACACTATTATGAGTAAGTACCATATCGTAAGCGTTTATGTTTTCAACAATAAACTTATCCATTAAGTCGGAGTGTGGCCCTCTAATCTCTGTTAGATTAATTTGTTTTTTTAACCTTGAGGCTACATACGCGCTATACATGTTATTGTAAGCTGTTAGAGAATCTTCATTTGTGTCATGAAGTATTATCTCTTTGCCAAAATCTATTTTTTCATCATTAATTGAAATTGCTTGCACGTATGAGGCTAATGGCCTTACATCATTTATTACAGAATTGTTGTCCGAAGAAAAATAAAGCTCAACCACCCCCTGTAAAGCATTAAATGTTATTTCATAGTAAGTTTCTAACTCTGAGTGATATAAAACTCTTCCAGACAAATCTATAGCCAATAGAACAAGCTTGTTAGGGTTGTATCCTTTTATTTTAACTTGTCCAGCACTAGAGAGTTCTAATCCACTATGTGTAAAAGACCATCTTGCAGGCTGATTTTCACCTTCGGCAGAACCCCATCCCCATGCAAGGCAATGCTCTTTTACAGAAACTTTTTTTGTTAAATATAGGTTTTTTTCAAACTCTGACTGTGCAAGCCATGCTTTCTCGCAACCATTGTTGATGTTGTCATCTATTTGCGGATTTAATGGAAATCTAAAATATCTAACATTTTCTAGATTTGCGGGGGCACCAAAAATTTGATCAAAAAAATATTTACCCTTAAACCTATCTATGTGATCAATTGCAGAAATCTCTGGCGCAATAACATCTATATTAAACTCGTTTGATTTGTCCAACTCGGTGATAAGTTTGTTCAACATTAATTCACCACCACCAAGTATGGGTGAAATATATCGATAAGTAACAAATAATATTTTTTTTCTTGGTTTTTGAATAGATTGAATAACGTTAATGTATTTAGCTGCAATAGATTTCATAGACAAATGGGATTTAAATATGCCTTTTCTATCTTTTACATTTTTAATGCTATTTAAACTTTTAATCGTAATTTTTTCATTTATTACTTTTGAAAAATCAGTAGCTTCTACTACTGTAATATGTGGATTAATAGAAGCTGGGTAGCCTCTTGCACCAAATGCTGTTGTAATTACATGCAAACCATTTGCAAGCATATCCGCTAATTTTACGTTTGATCCGCTACCAGAAAAAATGGGATTTATAGCTAAAGTACACTCGCCCATGACTGCTGACTTCATTGAGTCGCTTAGTGTGCCCCAAACTATAACGTTTTCTGGCAAAGGCGCTTGTAATGCCTCACATACTGAGCCAATGATGTGAAAATTAACATCTGGGCAATTTTTGGCAATAATATCAACGATGTATTTAGCTGACTCTACGTTTGGCATATGTGCAGAGCCAAGAAAAAGTACAGAATTGGTTGCAACTTTTTCTTTTGCAATAGCAACATCCTCTGGTGTAGCTTTAATAGGGATTGCAGCACCATTAGGAATAACTACGATAGGTGCACAAGCTCTAGTCCCAATAGTAAACTGAGTTGCATCCTCTTCTGAAACTGCAATAACCCTTGCTGAAGAGGCCAATGATAAGTTTTCTGCAAATTCAAGGATATTGATAAGCTCATCTTTGTCAGGATGCCATTCTAACAAACTTCGTTTTAAACTTAGCTCGCAGTTTTGAGATGAATATACAAATTGATCCCCATACCTGTCTGGTAGTGCAACCATATACGGATGCTCACAACTAATAACAATTGCCTGCTTTCTAAGAATATCATAAACACTGTTCAATAACTCATTAATTCCAGCATGTTTGATTGCAACAATATCATTAGCTGATATATGAAACCTACTATTATAGTAAGACTCATCTTGAATATGATTTTCTGTTTTTGGTATAGCAATGCAATCAATTTTTTCAGATATTTTTTTTATTTCTATTGATTGTGAATTTGAAAAACATAGAACTACTACGCTTTTCCATTCTGATATTGCTTCATAAATCCCTTTTAGTCTTGTCGCACCACCACCAACGGTATCAAAAGGGTTATAGTCGTTTATCGACAGCACATACTCTTGCTTTGGTACGCTGTGGTTGCAAGAAAATAATGTATTCACTTTATCAGCAAAACGCTTGACTACACTAGCCCAAGAATAGTTTTCATGCGCAAAAAGTGAGGCTGCCGCATTAATTTTATTAAGCTTTTTATTATCTTTTATATTTTTAATTAGAGCATTGGCAAAGTCATTAATATCAGCAACCAAACAATGTTTTCCATCAACGAAATCAAAGCCTCTTAGGCCAATTGGAGTAGATAAAACTGCAATCCCATGGGATACAAAATCCATAATTTTAAGACTTGAGCCACTGCCTTCTAACATAGGATTAATAGCTATTTTGGCATTTGAAATTATTTTATTTTTATCTTCTGGGCTTACTAAGCCGTGCCTAATCACATTAGCTGGGTAATTGCCTTCTGGTAAACAATTTCCTATTACATCAAAAATAATATTTGCACAATTTGGAGCAAGCTTTTTAACAATATAGTTTGCCGCCTCTACATTTGGCAAATGCCCACTACCAATGAATACTGCATGATTTTTCTCATTAATTTCTCTTCCTGCATGCAGCATAGGCGTCATTCCGCTAGGGACAAAACATGATTTTTTAATTTCACTTCCCAATATTTCTTCAAACGCTGTTAAATCATTTTCACCGCAGTAGCTTACTAGGTTGGCACTTTTAAGGAGTTTTAATTCGGCCCTCTTAACTATATTGACTATTTCGTTCGAAGGCGCACTTAAGTGTAATTTTTTATAAAGGCTATATTCACAGTTATGCGAATTGTAAATTCGTGGTTTGTTATCAAGCCCTAGAAATAAATCAAAATCTACTGTAAATGGGAAGTCATGGACAATGATTTCAGCCTTCTCATACTCTTCTAAGTAAATTTTATGTAATTCGGTGAAATCATTACCACATTCTGAAAGGCATGGACCAGATAAATCACCATCGCCTTTAACCATTTCCAGTCTTTGCCAGTGCTTCACAAAAGAAGCATCTTTAGGGACCCTTCTTTCTAAGAATTTACTGTTATGCCGTATGTTTTGATGCTCGCCAAATAAATGGCTTGAGCTAATTAAAGTAATATTAAAGTATTTACTAAGTTCAAAATAGAAGTTAAACAACCTCACTTCACCGCCACTTTTAGGTGGGGTAAATGCAGGAAAAAAACTAAAAACGAGTACATTTTTCATGATTATAATTTTAAAGTGTTGCGGCCGTAAATTTCGAGTGGTGTTTTTACAGATTTTGCATCCCAAGTACTGGAATATTTATCTTTTTCAACCTGCGCCTGTTTAAACCTATCCCATAAAAGTGAAGGTTGTATAACAACGTTAATTTTTGAATCAATACTTTCAGTTGTATCCGCAATGGCGTCAATATGGTCATTCACAATTAAACCTGAAGAGTCTTCCGTTTCCATTAAATGTGAATAGCTAGACATGTTATCCAATGTTATTTGGTTAAATTCCTTAACAATAGCTTCCACTTCATCAAGACCAACATCCTGATTAACATAGTTATTTCTATTTAACCATCTAAAAAACCATCCAATGAATGGCCAATTCTCAGATCGGTAATCTTTTATTGCCTTATCTAAATCAGGCATTTTTAAATTTCTCAATTTACCCTCTTTAGAATTCCTTAATTGCATTAATACTTGTATTTTTGGAATGCCTGAATTGAGCCTTTTAATGTAATAATTGTAGCCAGTAGCATCTACTGATCTTCCTAATATTTTTTGATAAGCTTCTTGAATAAAATCATGATTATTTGGATTTGCAAAATCTTTTATTGTGTGAGGCAGTTGATTTTCAACTGTGGCTATATTTCTGCTTGAAAAAATTAAGCTAAACAGCATAAATAAAGGCCCAAGGAATGGTATTTTTTTTAGTTTATAGCTTTTTATTGCTCGGTCTAAATCAGGCATATCAAAATTTCGTGATTTAGCTTCTTTGGAGTTTCTAATTTGCGCTAATACGTGAATTCTATCAATACCAACTTCCAGTCTACCAAGATAGTATTGATAGCCTGTTGCATCAACAGATCGTCCTAATATTTTCTGATAAGCTATATTAATAAATTCGTTAGAATTAACTGACAAAAGCTCATGCAAATTTTCTGTCATATTATTGTTAATAGCATTCAAGTTAAAGCATTTAGGATGTAATAACTTCCAAGTTAAAGAGTTATATACACTATCTATCAATTCTTTATATTTTTTTGTTAGTGTAACTAGCTTTTTAAACTGTGTCTCTTGTAACTCTATAAGTTTCTTTAGTTTAATTTCGCTGCCTGCTAATTTATTAATTTCTATATCAGCACTATTTTTTTGTGTTTTTAAAAGATTTTGTAAAACGTCTTCAGAAGCAATATATTTTTTTACCAGAATTTCACTATCAAGTAATTTAGTTGCAATGAGCTCTCTCGACTCTGATACATCTTTTAATTGCTCTTTTAGCTCTAACAATTCACTTTCTGCTAGCCGCTCTTTTTTAAGAAAGTTTTCTTGTAGTAATGAGATGGTAGAATTAGTTTCTTTTTGAATTTCATAAAACTTTTTGTTAAAGTTTTGTTCCGCTTCTAATTGTTGTTGAATGTTATTTGCGAGTAGTGTTTGCGTTTCTTTTAGTTCTTTGGCTGCAGTCTCTTTTATTAGTTGCTCGTTAGCTGCGGACTCGGACTTTGTTTTGTTTAACTCCACCTTTAAACTTCTTACTTCGTGTTGAAAATCCTTTCTGAGTTCAGAAAACTGATGAAGAAAGTTTTGTGCATCTTGGTATGCCTCATTTTGAACTTTTATAACAAGTTGAGAATATGCTCTTTCTTTATCTAGATACTTTTGCAGTTCATTAGCAGCTAATTTTTTTTCGTCTGCTAATATCTTATCTGCACTAGCTTTAAATGCTAGCTGTGCTTTATCAAACTCGCTTTTAGCATTAATTAACTTAATATCAATATCAGAATAAGCTTTTTCTAACTCAACAATCGTATGTTGTTTATTTTGCAGCTCATTTTCTAGAGCCAACTCTTTCTCTTTAAACTGCAGTTGATTTAAACGCTCTTTATCATCAAATTGATTAAAAAGAGCCAATTTTTCTTCTTCAACTTTATTAAGCTGCTGACGAGCTATTGCGCCATATGGTGTTGAGATAGCAATTGAAAATCCATCAAATATATTGGGAGGTGTAGAAAATTTCTTAGCAATATCCTGACGCTCAATTATTACGTAATAACGACTGAGACCATCAAAATAAACAAAATCATAACCTCTTTCGAGTAGCGTACTTTCCCATACTGAATAAGTCTCAAGCTTTGTATTCGGGAATGTACTTTCAACTATGACAACCCAAGGCCTAATGTCAGAATCACCCCAACTATTAAGTACATTTGATTCCATACCCTCTACATCGATTTTTAGCCAATGCACATCTTTATTAGCAACTTGAGCAAATACCTCTGATAGCGTGATACATGGTACGACTGTTTCAACTATGTTAAAGCCCTTTAAGCGGTGAGTTTCAGCAACATCATAATCTCCAGTTGATAATCCAGTATCTGGAATTTCATAAAAAGTTATCATCCCAGATCGGTCGTTAACCGCAGCCTGAATTATAGTTTCGTGAGGTCTATTTAGTCTTAGTAGGCTTGCGTAAAAATGCGTAGCCTCTACACTGATTCCTTTCCAACCTTGCTCATAAAATGTAAGACTTACAGAATCTACAATTGGATCTTGAGCACCAATATCGATATAAAATCCATCTTTGATATGCCCTAAAGCACGCCAAAGCATCACATCTTCAAAGTTTTGTGCGTATGAAATCATATTCAATCAATTAGTTATTTCTGCGTAAAATCATAAAATCAAAATCCTGTAACTAATTCATTTACAGAGTCTTTCCACATTGGTACCGAAATTTCTTCATTTATATGCTTTTGAGTAGGCAGCTTTAAACCTAATATCCAGTTTTTTATTTGCTGATCCAAACCTTGAGTATTGTTAAAATATGAGATATTTTGGTTTTGATATTCTCTAAAAACGGGCAAATCCCTTGCCAAGACTGGTTTAAAATACCCTAGAGCCTCAAGTAGGGGCAAACCAAAGCCTTCCGCGTATGAAGCTACAATAACACCATCAACTGCTTGATAAAGCATATGTAATGCTTCATCACTTGCATCATCAAACCAAAATAACTTTTTATTTAGTAGCGGATGTGATTTAATTTTTAATTGCGTTTCTTCGGTTTTCCAGCCTGGTCTACCAACAATCACTAAGTTTAAGTTAATACCACTATCCCAAATTTTGTTAAAAGCTTCTAATATCTCTTTATGCCCTTTTCTTGGCTCAAGTGTACCTACCATTAAGGCTGATTTATTTACTTTAATTTTCTCAAAAGCGTTTTCAAAATCATATGGTAGCCCCATACTTGGTTTGGTTTCAGCAATATCCCAACCCATTGGTATTACTTTTGTTTCCAAATGTTGTGGGCTTATACCATAACTGCTAGCAAAACATTTTTGAAGATCATTTTGTACGACAGTTGAAATGCAAAACACCTTATTACTTACCATTGCAACTACACGAATCCATCGTTTAAAGTTATTCACAGTAACCTTTTGAAACCATTGCGGGTTTTGAAGTGGTAACAAATCATAAACTACTATTTGTACAAAAACACCCCTTATCTTCCACATCATAATTTGAGCAAGATAATTTGGTAATCTATTCGCATTTAAATCTAACCCTATGAAAACATCTCCTCTTTTCACTTTTACGTAATTTTCAGTATCAATATAGCTTTTATTATCTGTACTTAAATCTAGAAAATTCATGGGGGCATATCTAAACGCTCTTTTTCTTGTGGCATAAATTGGTTTTAATTCAAACTCTTTAGGCAAGTTACTATTTAGTTGCGTTAACAAAGCTCTCACTACACGTTGAATACCAGTTCCATGATCATGCTGAATGATATTTGTAACATCGACTAACAATTGTTTTTTTTGCAAATTATTGTCTGCTTTAATTGTGACTAGATTAGTGAGTTTTCTAATGATATTGGGTGATATCCAAATCAAACAATAACTTAGCAATCTTAAGAATACGTTGCACATTAATTTGCATCGCTTTGGTAAAATTCAAACGCTTCATCCACGGTTGCAAATTTGTATAAGTTTCCTTTAGACAATACAGTCGCACGTTGACAATGAGCCCTGATAAATTCAGGCTGGTGAGAAACAATAATCATGGCTCTATCTTTTCTTTTTTCAAACAACTCAATATTACATTTTTCATGAAAACGACTATCACCTACTGCAATAATTTCATCAATTAAAAAACAATCAAACTCAATGACCATTGAAAGTGCAAAGGCTAGCCTTGCTCGCATACCAGCTGAATATGTTTTAACAGGCTCTTTAAAATATCGCCCAAGTTCTGAAAACTCTTGCACATAGTCAATTTTATCTTCTACAGTTACGCCATAAACCCTACATATAAAACGTAAATTATCAAGCCCAGTTAATGACCCTTGAAATGCACCACCGAAAGCTAAAGGCCAAGATACGCTCATATTTCTTGTGACTGTTCCACTCGTTGGCTGCTCTGCACCACTTATGAGCTTAATAATAGTAGATTTGCCTGCCCCATTTCGACCCAATATGCCTATACGTTCACTTGGTTGAATAGACAAATCCACTCCTTTAAGTATAGTGACATTGCCTTGCCTAGTTTGATATTCTTTTGTGACCTGATCTAAAACTATCATTCTGGCATAACCGTTTTACTTATTTGTTGCACTTTAATCAGTGCAAAGATTGTTAAAAAAGAACATACCAAAGCCATATAACCAATGTCATAATGTGCTTTAAATACTGATCCAAAATAACCCTCTCTTAAAAGCTCAACACCATGAACCATCGGCAAATATAAAATTATTTCTTGTGCATTTGCTGGCAAAACATCCACTATAAATGCTGCACCAGACAAAGGAAAAAGCAAATAAGATGCTGGATGCCATAATTTATCAATAATTTCAGATTGTTCACTTAAAGAACCCATTAATATTGCAAGTGCAAAACCAAACCACGCTAACATGAGCCAAGCAAGAATAACCTTTAGAGGGTCTTCAGGTAGGTTAATCCAACCTATAAAATTAAAAAATAGAGACAATACAATGAAAGAAGATGTTGCCCCACCTACTTCAAGTAATAACCTAGCAATAAATACATCCATTATTTTTACATTTTTGTGATACATAAGCGAAAGATTAGGCGCAATAGCCCCAATACACCTTGCAGGCATATTGCGCCAAAGCAATACGCTTGAATAACCGGTTATTGCAAATGCAACAATAGGCAAACTTGAACTATGGTTCATTTTTGCTAGAGTCCATAGCGCTGTTACACCAAGTGTAAAAAGCATAGGCTCTACAAATAGCCATAAAAATCCAATATTATGGCGACCAAAGCGGGTAAGCACTTCTCGCATTAACAGTGCACCGATTACTCTTCGTTGTGTTGCCCATGATCGAATTAATGATGAAGCCATACATTAATCTTGATGCTCACGCACCCCTGCTAAGAACATGCTTAACACGCCCATTGCAATTAATCCGAGCATTAAAGTAGCAAATACACCCTTAATCCTCTTAGGCTCAACTGCTATATCTGGCAAGTTTGGCTGAGCAAGTCTTTCAAGGTACAGCTGTTGGCGTTGCGCCTCATTTCTTGCGTTCTCTAGCGCCGCCATGGCAGTGGCAAGTTGTTTATCAGCAAAAGCTCGTTCTAAAACCAGCCTTTCATAGGCAGAAGCCTTTGAGCTTAACGAGCCTTCTGAAGCACTTGTCACTTTAGCAGACTCTGTTGCAATTTCTTTATTTAGGCTTTCTACACGCTTTTGTAACATTGGCAGTTGTGGGTTATCTGGGGTAAACGCTTTCACCTGTGACAGCTGAGTTTTAACTGCTATCAGTTCATCTTGTAATTTGGCAATTTGTTGTAGTTGTAATGCAGATTGTTTTTCTGGGTCAAATACAGATTGTTTGCTGCGATAGTTTGAGAGAGCCAATGAGGCGTTTCTCGCATTTTGTTCAGCAATTTTTACCTCAACTGAAGCAAATTGAATCAGGTCGTTTCTTGCACGTTCATTCAGCTTGTTAATTAAACCCTCGCTCATAGTAAGCAATAGCTCATTTATTCTTCTGGCTTCTTGTGCAGAGAATGCGCTTACGCGTAATACAGAGATTGAGGTTTTTACATCTGAGTCAACCTTGATATACTTTTGATAATACTCATGAAAGTCTTCAAAACTATCTTTCATCAATAAGGTAGGAAAACGATTGATAAAATCGATACTTGATTTGCTGTACGCATCTTTAATTTTTAGAATGTCATTTAAGCGATACATGGCATCACGCGATAAAATGTAATCATGCACTGTATATGTATCTTCTACAGCACGTGAAAAACCAGCCTCTTGCATAATTGAGCCCAGTAAACCATTACTTTGTTGTTTTTGCGGGCTTCTCACCACAAATCTTGACTCAGAAATATAAATATCAGAGGCGATGAATCCATAATACGCCACAGCTAAAGATGTAGGCAAAACTACTGTAAAAACAAACAGCCAATTGATTTTACTTAATAGCCTATTAAGCGCGGCCATAAACGTCCTCATATCTTTGTATATCATCCTCACCTAGGTAGGTACCCACTTGCACCTCAATCAGTACGAGATTTTCTTTTGTTTTGTTGCTTAATCTATGTTTATGCCCAGCAGGGATATAAGTAGACTGGTTAACATTAACAGTAAATTCTGCATCACCATTAAATACAGTAGCTTGACCAGCTACAACAACCCAGTGCTCACTTCTATGCTTGTGACTTTGCAAAGACAATGCCCCACCTGGTTTCACTTCTATTCGTTTGATTTTAAACTCTGCACTCTCTTCAAGCGTGGTAAAAGAACCCCATGGGCGACGAGACCATACATGCGTCTTGTGAGCTGCGTGATTATTGTGCTTAAGCGCAGTATAAATTTGCTTTACTTCTTGTGATTGACTTTTATGCGCCACTAACAGAGCATCATAAGTATCAATGATCAGCAAATCATTAACACCTACAGCGCCTACTAATCGACTTTCTGATTGAACATAACAATTTCGTACATCATGCAATAGCACTTCACCTTGCACTCTGTTGCCTTTATCATCTGGCTCAGTAAGCTCGGCAATTGCGTTCCATGAACCAATATCGCTCCAGCCTATATCGCAGGACACCACCGCCACTTGTTGTGATTTTTCCATCACGGCATAATCAATAGAGATATCTGGCATATCGGCAAAACTGCCTTTATCTAGTTCTGCCTGAAAAAGAGATTTTCCACTTAATGGGATTGTTAAATGCCAGCACTTTATAGCTTGCTCAAGAAGTTCTGGATAACATTTTGCCATTTCTCGCAACATGCTACCCGCAGCAAAACAGAACATGCCTGAGTTCCATAAATAATGCCCTGAATCAACATAGCTTTTTGCTACTTCAAATGATGGCTTTTCTACAAAGCGTTTGACATTGTTACCATCAAACTCAATGTAGCCAAAACCCGTTTCTGCTGCAGAAGGTTTAATACCAAATGTAACAATTTTACCTTGTTGTGCTAATACTGTTGCCTCTTGCACACTGCGTTCAAACGCTGTCTGGTTTGAAATAAGGTGATCAGCTGCAAGCACTAGCATCAAAGCATCTTCGCCATAGGTTTCACTCACATGCAATGCGGCCATCGCGATTGCAGGCGCAGTGTTTTTTCCAAAAGGTTCTAAAATAAAACCAGTAGCAATACCGTTTGTATTGACATCTTCATACTCGTCTTGGGTTTTAAAGATTAGTTCTCGATTAGTAACGGTTAGCATTTCAGTTACATTAGGTAGTGTAGCAGCTCGCAAAAAAGCCTTTTGCAGTAGACTTTGCCCATCGGCAAGTTTAATGAATGGTTTGGGGTGATCTTCACGCGAAACTGGCCACAATCGAGAACCAGCTCCACCACATAAAATAGTGGTTATTAATTTCATGAAATATACTTTTAGTTAAGCTCGCTTTATTTTACTCAAGCAATGTCTTTATTGTTTTTAGAAAGAACCCTGATGTAAACATTATAGCAAAATGTTGCAATTAAACAGCGATGCCGATTAAATTCTCGTGCAGAATAGATAATTAGTATAATTAAATTGTTTATTACATTTAAATGACAATTAACACTAATGATTATTTTTTACAAAGCATGCAAAAAACGATTATTGATTTTTTTAAGTTGCTGAGTTGGGATAAGTCTTTTCAACGTAATGTTTGGATAGGCAATCCTTTACTTAACAGGCTTGGCCTCCATGTTGGGCGAGTGATAATGGCGCATGCGCTTTTTCGCTGGCGGCTAATGCTACTATCTTTGCTTGGGCTGATTTCTTCAGACCAAAAAAGGCAATTTATTGAACAAGGTGTGATTGTTATTCATGATTTTTTGGAGCGTTCTAGTTTTGTAAATCTCAAACAAGAGCTAATCAATTACGAAGGCAATATTCGTGATGTGATTGAAGGCTCTACATTAACGCAGCGCGTCTATCTAGACCAAGCTAAATTTAAAACTTTACCTGAAAGCTATCAGTTATTTAGTAATACTCAACTCATTAATTTGTTGCGCTTTTGTTCTTCAAAAAACAGATATCCACTGTTTTATATTGAAAATATTAAACAACACTTTTTTCAGGTCGCAAAACCTGACCCTCAGAAAGATTTGCATGCTGACACATTTCACCCTAGTGTTAAAGCTTGGTTATTTATCGATGAGGTATCATCTGAGAATGGCGCATTTACTTACGTGCCAACTTCAAACAGATTAACTTTAAGACGCTTAATATGGGAATATCATGAAAGCAATCAAGCGGCTCATAATAAGCATGCACCCAATGTAGATAGATATTGGGATGGGTCGTTTCGCATTGATGCTGAAAAGCTTGCAGCGTTAGGCTACGAAAAACCTATTGCTGTAGAGGTGCCCGCCAATAGCTTAGTCATTGCCAATACATTTGCTTTTCATTGTCGCGGCAACGCGATAGGAAACAAGCCACGCATGGCGATTTGGATGCAAATGCGAGATAATCCTTTTAACCCTTTTCCCACCCCTACACCCAAGTATGCATTTAATCTGTATGAAATAGTATGGGGAAAACTGATGAAGAAAAGGGATGCAGAACTCACCAAAAGCGGGGAATTGGTTGAAAAATTCGCCCGCTTTGAGCGCTAGTTTAAACGCGAATATACCAGTAGTGGTCTACCAATAAAGCAGCAAATAATAGGGTGAGATACCATATTGAGTATTTAAATGTTCTTTTTGCTAATGCATCAGAATAATGTTTGTACAAGGCAACGGCATACCACATAAAACCGATATTCAACACTAAACTACAAATTAAATAAATCAAGCCACTCATGCCGTGACCAAATGGCATTAGCGCTACCGCAAACAAGATAATGGTATATAGCACAATATGTTGGAGTGTAAATGCCTCACCATGCGTTACTGGTAGCATAGGCAAGCCTGATTTTGCATACTCATCACGGCGGTACAATGCTAGTGCCCAAAAATGGGGTGGAGTCCAAGCAAAGATAATTAAAAATAAAATGAGTGATTCTGGACCAACTACATTATTGATAGCGGCCCAACCAAGCACTGGTGGCATAGCGCCAGAAGCGCCACCAATGACAATATTGAGTGGTGTAGCTGGCTTTAGAAAAATTGTGTAAATCACTGCATAACCAACAAAGGTAGCAAATGTTAGCCACATAGTGAGTGGGTTTACCACCACATATAAAATAGTTAAGCCTGCACCTCCTAAGATGGTAGCAAAAACAATGGTTTCAATTGAGCTCACTTGCCCAGTCGGTAAGGGGCGTCCACGAGTTCTAGCCATTTTGGCATCAATATGTTGCTCAATTAGACAATTAAATGCGGCGGCGGCACCTGACGTCATACCTACACCTAGCGTTGTTGCAATCAAAATATCCAATGGCACCATGCCTGGCGTGGCTAAAAACATACCAATAATGGCTGTAAACACAATAAGCGCTGTGACTCTTGGTTTGCATAGTAAGAAAAAGTTTTGAAAACTCATTCCAATTTTTTGAAGTTTCATGGTTGCCACCGAACTCATATTTCCCCCTAGTAATTTCTTGTCAGCTTTGAGTTAATAATGATAGTCACTACTAACAATAATGCTGCAAACATATTATGCCCCACTGCTAATGCCAATGGTAAATGTAGAATTAAATTAGAAATACCAAGTATGATTTGTAGAGCTAACACAAACCATAGAAGTTTACTTACCGTGCGCAAACTATCATGCTTGGATAACAGGTAAGCGAGAATACTAAAGTAAATAAACACAATCAGCGCCCCTAGGCGATGTACCCATTGTATAGTTTCTAATGCTTCTAATTTTAAAGCACTACCATCAGCAGCTTGTCCTAAATCACGTCCAAAGTAAAAGGCATTGCTAATATCTAGATTAGGTACCATTAATCCATGGCATGTAGGAAAATCGGTACAAGCTAACGCGGCATAGTTTGAACTGGTCCAACCACCCAAAAATATCTGCATAAATAAAATGACCACAGCTACACGTGCCATAAGCCTGACTGAAGGCATTCTAACGCTAGAGATACTATGCCCCCAATGCCGATGGGATATCCATACTAGTAAAGAAAGTGTCGTCATACCGCCTATCAAATGTGCACTTACCACAACAGGTTTCAACAATAATGTGACGGTCCACATACCAAGTAAGGCCTGAAAAACTATAATACCTAACAAACATGTAGTGAGCCATGGTGATGTGCGCAAATGGGCTTTTGCCATCCAACCTGCTATACATATAATCAGTACTAACAGCCCTAAAGACCCTGCTAGGTAGCGATGTAACATTTCTTTCCATGCCTTGCCAACATGCACTTTAGATTGAAAGGCGTGTTCTGCATTTGCTATTGCCTCCGCGCTCTGTGGCACAGTAAGCGTTCCATAACAACCTGGCCAATCAGGGCAGCCCAACCCCGCGTCTGATAAACGTACATAAGCCCCAAGCACAACCACACAGAGTGCTAATATGCTGCTTATTAGTACTAAGTTTCTAAAAAGCGTTGTTGCTCTCAATTTAGCCCGCCCATGAAAATTTTAATAACTTTAGTAAGTCAGCCCTGATCAATTTAGCAGGCATGTCATCGTTATAATACATTACCAAGTTGCCTAAAGGGTCAACCAGATATAGGCCTTGATTGGCTTTACTGTGTTGAAAAAATTGAGAAGAAAATTGCGACATCGCTTCTGATTGTTGCAAGATTTGTAAATCAGGATATCGGTTTTGCAAATCTTCAAAATTAGCATTCTGTGCTACCAATACGCGCTGAACACGCTCAATTTCCTTGGCTAAAGACACATGAATCTGCCGCACTTCTTGCACTCTTGTTTCACAAGTTTTGTTGCAATCCGCAGAGATGTAGATCATATTCCATCGACTGCCCCAAAACTTACTATCGACTGCCAGTCCTTTTTTTGTCGTTAAGTCTGCTGGTATATTGATAGGAATAGATGGACTAAACAATTGCCCATGACTACTGCCCTTAGGATGAATGTTTAATTGGTGCATGGTGACAACAATAATAATCGGAAAAGCAAAAAATGCGAGTAACAATAACAAGGTTAATTTGCTTGTTTTACTTTGTTGTTTACTCGATATTTGATTTTCATCCTGCGTCATTACTTAACAACTTTCTTTTTAAAACTCACAAATACATAGATTAAGCATGCTGAAAATGCAAACCCAAACCATTGATAAGCATATCCCAAATGCGTTGTAGATCTATCATCTGGTCTTGGCCAATTTCGTGCAAACCCGTTGGCAGGCGAATCAGCATTTAGTTTCACCAAATAAGGAAGCACTTTAAAGTTTACCTTGGCTTGATAAGCTTTGATATCCATGTTTTGCCATAAAGTCTGCCAATTGTTTTGCTTCGCTTTGCTTGCATTAACTAAAGTAAAGAACTTATTACTAGGCACCCAAATCTGACCTTCAAATTGTTGAACGTGTGTTGGGGTTTGTACTACTGGCAAATCATCATGCCTTGCATTTGCCGCTACCCAGCCGCGATTCACTAATACATAAGTATCGGTATTTTCAAGTTTTACCGGTGTAATGATATGAAAACCTGCGACGACATCATTGACTTGGTTATCCAAATAAATTTGATACCTTGGTTCATATTGCCCAACAAAGTGAACCTGCTTAAATTTTAGGGTATCAGGCGCTTCTGCATTCATCGGCAGTGCAACTGGTTTTGCGGCAAGACTTTTATCTAATGTCGCTTGATAGGCAATTTTTTGCTGTGCCTTTGTATATTGCCAAAATCCAAGCTTAATAAACAAAGCAACGAAGCATGTTAATACAACAAAGCCAATTAAGCTTGGTTTAAATTGAACCTTCAAAATATCCCGCCTACTAAAACAAAACTTGATTGCAAAAATAACTCTTGCACCGCATAATCATTTAACTCTTATTGGACTACTACCATGCTCATTAAAATCTTGATTGTCATTATTTTACTTTTGATTATTGGCAGTTTATTTAGTGCCCTATTTTTTCTTAGCAAAGATAAAGGTGGAGAGAGAACCGTCAAGGCCTTAACAGTGCGTATCTCACTTTCAATCTTTTTGTTTGCACTATTAATGATAGGTTATTATTTTGGCTTAATTGGTCACAAATAATTGACTTAATAACAACATAAAATAAGGGCGATGCATTTGCATCGCCCTTTTATTTTGTGAATTACTAAACTAACCAGTACACAAACACAAATAAACCTAACCAAACCACATCAACAAAATGCCAGTACCAAGCAACACCCTCAAATCCAAAGTGATGCTCTGGTGTAAAGTGGCCTTTGATACAACGTAGTAAAATAACAATCAGCATAATGGTGCCAAGTAGTACATGAAAGCCGTGGAAACCTGTCAACATAAAGAAGGTTGCACCATATGCACCAGCACCTAAGGTTAAGCCCATTTCTGTGTAAGCATGATGATATTCATAGGCCTGACAAGCCAAGAATGCAATCCCTAGCGCTACTGTTAAAATCATACCAATAATCAATTGTGGGCGATTATTTTTGAGTAATGCATGATGTGCCCAAGTAATAGTTGCACCTGAAGTAAGTAGTAATGCGGTATTAATTGCTGGTAAGCCCCAAGCACCCATTGGCTCAAACTTGGCAGCTTCATACATGCCTTGTACAGTATTACCACCAGGCCCTGCTGATGGCCAAGCACCTGTAAAGTCTTTATACATGGTAAACATTGGGTCAAATGAAGCGAGTTCAGGAATCGAAATAATGCGCATATAAAACAGTGCACCAAAAAATGCAGCAAAGAACGCGACTTCAGAGCTAATAAAAGTCACCATACCCACACGGAATGATTTATCTTCCCATGCTTTATATTTTCCTGTTTCGCTTTCAACGATTACGCTTCCCATCCATTTAAATACCATGGCAAGAATGAGTAATGCACCCAAAATCATCATGTACTTACCGGCAGGGTAATTATTAATCTTAAATATAAAACCTGATGCCAATGCCAGCAAACCCAACGATGTTGTTACTGGATAAGACACTGGATCTGGTACATAGTAATGATTTGTATTATGTGAATGTGAAGACATGCATTTTTCCTCGACACTATTGTTGTTTAATAAAACACTCTTTGTTAATTATTTGCTAAAAGCCTTTACAGCTAATTGCTCCCTAAACCGCTTACTTTACCGCGCTAAAAAACGCATAAGATAGCGTAATCACACTTACATCTTCAGGAATTTCAGGACTGACATAAAAACGTAATGGCATATCCTTAGATTCCCCAGCTTTGAGTTCTTGTCGTTGAAAACAAAAACACTCAATTTTCTTCAAATGCGGCGATGCTTTTCCTGGACTTACACTTGGTATCGCTTGCCCAGCCACAGTTTGATTTGTCACATTTTTTGCTTCAAACAGTACAGTTTCTATCTGCCCTGGATGCACTTTAATGCTGGGCTGTTTTGGCTTAAAGTTCCATGCCAATCCTGGCATGACAGCGCTTGTAAACTCTACTGTTACCCATCTTGTTTTATCTACTTGCGTGGTTTTAAGCTCTGCCGTCTCTTTTGTTTTACCATTTAAACCAGTCACTGAACATAACACGTCATACAGTGGAACTAGAGCAAAGGCAAATATTAGAGCACCTGCAACAATCCACAATAACTTTAATCCCAGTTTTTTGTTTGCCGCATCTTGTATTGCTTTATGCGACTGACTTTCCTCTACTGGTTCCATATCACAACCATAGACACAAAAAACCAAAGTAACGCTAACGCACCAACCACTAAAGCAAGTTTTATATTTTTGTTGTTATTATGGTTATTACCATCTAAATCTGACATCCCCAACCTCTCAGAACAGACTAGCGTAGACCGCTAGTCTGTAATTTGCTCTATTATCCAGTCAATTTTTTAAATTCTGGTTGGTCTGTAAAACTATGGTATGGAGGTGGCGATGGAAGGGTCCATTCCAGTCCTTCAGCACCTTCCCATACACGGTCCGTTGCTTTTTTACCGCCACGTGCACAACTAATAATATTGTAGACAAATATTAACTGTGACAATCCAAGCACAAATGCAGCTACAGATGAAATTGCATTAAATTCTGCAAACTGTAATGCATAGTCTGGAATACGGCGAGGCATACCAGCAAGTCCTAAGAAGAATTGCGGAATAAAGGTCAAGTTGAATGAAATAGCTGTTAACCAGAAATGTAGTTTTCCGAGTTTTTCACTGTACATATGGCCTGTCATTTTTGGCAACCAGTAGTAAACACCAGCCATAACACCCATCATACCACCAGCAAACAATGTGTAATGGAAGTGTGCAACCACGAAGTAAGAGTGGTGATATTGTGCATCAGCAGCAACGTCAGCCAATACCAAACCTGTTAAACCACCTATACCAAACAAGATAATCCAACCTGTTGCAAACAACATAGGAGTTTCAAAGCTGAGAGAGCCTTTCCAAATCGTTGCAATCCAGCAGTAGAACAAGACTGCTAGTGGGAGTGAAATTGCCATAGTGCTGTACATAAAGTAGAGCAAAGCAGGTACTGGCATACCTACAGTAAAGAAGTGGTGCGCCCATACTACTAAGGCCAAAATACCAATAGCCCAAAGTGAATATACTTGTGCTTTGTAGCCATACATTGGTTTACGTGAGAATGTTTGTAAGATTTGTGGCATAAAACCCCAAATTGGTAACAACACAATATAAACCTCTGGATGACCAAAGAACCAGAACAGATGTTGCCAAAGAATTGGGTCACCACCACCTGCCGCATCAAAGAAGTGGGTACCAAAATGGCGGTCTGTTAACAACATTGTTACTGCACCAGCTAATACTGGGATTGTGGCGATCAGCAAGAACGCAGTTACTAACCAACCCCAAGCAAACATAGGCATTTTCATTAATGTCATGCCAGGTGCGCGCATATTGAAGATCGTTACAATCACGTTAATTGAGCCTAATACAGATGACACACCCAATAAGTGAATTGAGAAAATTGCGAAGTCAACACCAATACCACCTTGCACTGACAATGGCGTATACAGTGTCCAGCCAGTAGCTACTGCACCATCACCAATACCAAACAAGGCCAAGGTAAATGGAAGAGTTAATAGAATGGCTGCTGGGGGCAATAACCAGAAACCCCAGTTATTTAACCTAGGCAGCGCCATATCAGGAGCGCCCAATTGCAATGGCAACATCCAGTTAGCAAAACCAGTTGCTGCAGGCATCAATGCTGCAAAAATCATGACCAGCGCATGCACACCAATCAGTTGATTAAAAAACTCTGGCTTGACCAATTGTAGTCCAGGTTGAAATAATTCAGCCCTCACCACCAATATCATCAGACCACCAAGTAAAAACATAATTAACGAGAACGTTAAATACATCGTTCCAATGTCTTTATGATTGGTAGTAGTCAACCAACGCTTAATGCCCGTTGGATGATCATGATGCGCATCATGATGTTCTGTCGCTGCGTAACTCATCATCTTCTCCTTAATAACTTCTAATACAAAATAATGCTAATAAAATTATCTTAATGCTTTAACTTGCGCTGGTTGCAACACATCGCCTACCGCATTACCCAAGTCGTTTCTTTCATAGGTAATAACTGCTGCAATTTCTGTATCGGTCAGCGTTGCTTTCCATGCTGGCATGATGTTTTTGCCATTTAATACGCGGTCTAAATGACTATCTTTTAACAACGCACCACTGGCATCAAAGTTTGGCCCTTGCACAATCTTGCTACCTGTTAGCGCAGGAAATGCAGGTGGCAAACCTTGACCATTAGCCTGATGGCAAACGGCACAGTTTTTAGTGTAAATTTCTTTACCCATGGCTACTAACTCTTCTTTTTTCCATTCTTTGTCAGCACCAGCAGAAGCAGCAGCCATTTTTGTTTTTTGATCGGCAGCCCACACTTTAAATTGATCTTCAGGCACTGCATCAACTACCACTGGCATAAACCCATGACCCTTACCACAAAGCTCTTTACATGCACCACGATATGTACCAGCTTGCGTTACCTGCACCCAACTTTCACGCAAGAAACCTGGAATCGCATCACGCGCTGAACCAAAAGCTGGAACCCACCAATTGTGAATCACATCATTTGATGTCAACAGGATTCTGACCTTTTTACCCACAGGCAATACTAAATTGTTATCGACTTCCAACAAATAGTTTTCACCTTTTGCCGCTTTATTATCAATTTGATCTTGTGGTGTGGTTAAATTACTGACGAATTTAACGCCTTGCGCGTCACCATCCATGTATTCATATTGCCAGCGCCATTGTGAACCTGTCACTTTAACGACCATATCAGCGTTAGTTTTAGTATCTTCCATCATCACCACACTGTGATAGGCAGGAATACCCATTAAGATAAAGTCGATATAAAGTAAGATTGCAAAAGGAACGAGCGTCCAAAGCAATTGAGAGCGTGTACTTGGGCCAGTAAAGTTAGATGCTTTATGTCCAGTGCTTTTACGGTGATTAATGATGGAATACACCATAATCCCAAGAACTACAATAAACACCACCATCACGATGACCATAAATTTATTATGAACATGTAAAGTATCTAACGCCATCGGTGTTACAGGTGTTGGAAAATTCCATGAATATTCAGCACTGACTGCGAATGACATGAACGACAACACTAAAAAAGTTACAAATTTATTTAAAAACTGCATCACTATCCCGTCCCTCATTTAAATTAAGCAATTCCCTTACTTACACCAACTCGTTCTTTTAATTGTTGTGCTAATGCTACCTTGTCTTTATCGTGCATTAGCCTATGACCAAACTCGTACTCTTTACCATGAGAGCGCAAACTAAGCACATGCTCACCACTTGGATTTTGCGATAACAACACTTGTACCCAATAGCAATTCAACACCACTTTACTTGATTGGGTGTAATGCTGCTTTGCTAGCGAAAGCTCATCACCCACAATAGTAATACTTTCAAAATCGTTCGCATGGCATTGAACATAATAAAACGCAGCTGCTACAAGTAACATTTCTGCCCCAGCAAATGGTAATACCATCCAAGCACCCATCAAACTAAATGCCAACGCAATCGCAAGTGAAAAGAAAGTGACAATACCAATAACCACATACATACCCTTTTTGGATAATGAATTATTTGGTTTTGCAACGACTTTGAAGTCTTCTGACATCACTCACCTTTGACCAAGCATTTTAGGGTTTTTGAAATTCCCTGCGACGTTTTGTCACACATTCGACAAACTAACATATTACAAATTGTAATTCAAGCATTTGAGATTGAATTTCTGTAAAAAAACATGCCGCAAAGCCTTAAAAACTAAGTCATTGAGTAAAATAGATGATAATGCGAAAAAAGCAGTTGCAAGTGAATTAAATGAACCAAAATAGTGAATACTCACATTTTAACAATTAGTTACAACTTAGCAAATTAATTTAACTTTAGTGTGGTTTGATAAAACCAGCCTAAATCAAGACTAATCTTTTTATTCAACATATTCATCAAAATCAAAAGAGAGATTGAGTCTTTCCTAGATGTATAATATGTGAATTAATTAAGATTGAAACAAGTGGTGCCGGAAGCCGGAATCGAACCGGCACGCTGTCGCCAGCGCTGGATTTTGAGTCCAGTGCGTCTACCAATTCCGCCACTCCGGCAAGAGGGACAACTTTGGAAGACCGCCATTATAGCAAACGATTGAACTTATGCGAACTACTGATTTTGATTTTTATTTACCTGAGAAACTGATTGCGCAATTTCCCATCCCTGACCGCAGTGCGAGTCGTTTACTTTATGTTGATGGGAAACGAAACATTTTAAAAGATGATGTGTTTAAAAATCTTTGCCAATATTTTAAACCCAATGATGTACTTGTCTTTAACGATACGCGTGTAATTAAAGCCAGACTATTTGGTCATAAATTATCGGGAGGAAAAATTGAGCTCATGGTGGAGCGCGTACTATCAAATCATCGCTTTTTAGCATTAATTAAATCCTCAAAATCGCCTAAGCCTGATACCGACATTTTGATTGCTAACAGCATTTCTGCAAAAGTTATTGGACGCGAGCAGGATTTATTCTTGGTAGAAGTAAACCACGATATGTCAATTTTAGATTTGCTAGAGCAGTATGGTCAGCTACCTTTGCCGCCCTATATTACCCATGAAGCAGATGAAACTGATGAGACGCGATACCAAACTGTATACGCTAAAGTGCCGGGGGCAGTAGCCGCACCCACCGCTGGCTTACATTTTGATGAGGCAATACTATCAGCACTTAAATCGCATGGTGTCAATATTGCCAATATCACTCTTCATGTAGGAGCCGGTACGTTTCAACCAGTGCGCGTAGACAACATTTCTGACCATAAAATGCATAGCGAACTCTATGATATTCCGCAATCGACTGTTAATGCGATTAAGCACTGCCAAGCAAATGGCGGTAAAGTAACCGCTGTTGGCACCACTTCATTACGCGCATTAGAAAGTGCGGCTAGAGGTGGTTGTTTAATGGCAGGGCAAGGGGAAACAGATATTTTTATTACCCCTGGGTATGCTTTTAACGTAGTGGAACGTTTAATTACTAATTTCCATTTACCCAAAAGTACATTATTGATGCTGGTATCTGCTCTTGCAGGTTATGACACGATTAAACAGGCCTATGCCCATGCTATTGCAGAAGAATATCGTTTTTTTAGCTATGGCGATGCGATGCTATTAGAACGTGTTTAGAATGAACTAAACATACAAAGCAAACTCCATCGATAGCCTTTGTGATTTCTTAAACTTTGTTTGAAAGTAGAATTTTTTATGCATAAACATTTATCTTTTTCCTTAGCAATGCTTTTAGCTTTAAGCTCATTAAACTTAAATGCACAAGTGCTAAGCAATGCCGTGGCTGAGGTTAAAATACCGCTTGCTAAAAAGCCTACAACAAAGCCCATGACCATTGCGTATGTGCCATTTGTCAGCAAATACTATGTTGCGGATGGTGGTTTAGGCGCAATCAATGGAGAAAATGGTTTAATACTTTCTGCCTCGCAAGTGCATGTATATTCAGACAAAGGCGAGTATGTGCAATCAGTTAGTCCCGGTCTTGATAATCGTTCAATTTATTACAATGATGCAACGCGTCAGTTAGAGACTATTACTTACAATATTTCTACAGAAGCGGGTTTTGGCCCTAATGTTGGCATTTTTCAACTAGAGATGGATGACAAAGGTGGGCTTAAATCAGATTCAAAAGATCTTTTTGGCACTAACCCTGCATTTGGTGCCGCTTCCTCTATTCCAAGTTTTGATGCCAATACCAAACGATACTATGTGAAGCAACCACGTGGTAACAAGGTGTGGATTGTTGAGCTAGATAAACGTGAAAAAGTAGCAGAAATTTTACTTGATTTACCAGCTGCTGGTGCAAAGTTTGATGATGTTACGGACTACCATATTGCCTACACCGGTATCACTGGTGAGGAGTTAGCGTTGTTAGATGTTGAACACAAAGCGGTGTTGGTATTTGATAGTAAAGGCAAGTTTGTAGCAAAAAGCTTATTGCCTGAAACCATTAAACTACGTTCACAAAATTACATTAGCGGCTTAGGCTACAGCAATGGCCTGTTTTTTGTTTATGCCGAAAAAGAAGGTGAGTTTGGCACGTATTACGGGTTTAAGATTTCTGACCAAGCTAAATAATTAGCACGCTTGCTTCTATATGGGCCTACTAGCAAGGCCAACAGGCTCATATGACCAATGTTTTTTCCATGCACCAAGCACTAAGTTTGGGTATTGCGGCTTACCCAAACTGCCATTGTATCGACCCAGTGCACGGTATAAATCACCACGCTCAATATCCAAATAATGGCGCAAAATAGTACAACCATAGCGTAAATTAAGTCTTAAATGAAATAAATTATGCTCTTTGGTGCCGATAGCTTTGACCCAAAATGGCATGACTTGCATATACCCACGCGCACCGACAGAAGACACGGCATACTTTTTAAAACCACTTTCTACCTGAATTAAACCCAACACCATTTGTGGATCTAAGCCAGCACGTGTTGCCTCGTAATGCACACTACGCAAAAAATCTTCACGGTAGGTTTGGTCTGGCATACGTTTTTTTAAGCGTTGAGACATTTCGTTAAGCCAAGCCACACCTTCTTCTTCTGTGGCAAATACTAATTTAGGTGCGGCAATGTCACTGACTGACTTTTGCATGAGTGCTTTGACACTGTTTGAGAGCGGTTCTTCAATTTGTGAGCCCGCATAGACCGCAGGGCTCAATGCCAGACAAACCAACACTCTCCATAAAAGTCTTACATGCATTAACACAATACCTCTTTTAGTTTTTGCAAAATCTGGGCTAATGGCACTGTTTGTGCAGCACTGTCAGTACGTGCTTGATACTCCACATTGCCTTCTTTCAAGCCTCTATCGCCAATCACCACCCGATGCGGAATACCAATTAACTCTAAATCGGCAAACATTACCCCAGGGCGTTCACCACGGTCATCTAGCAATACATCAATGCCTGCCGCCTGTAATTCGGAATATAACTGATTCACAGCCGTTTTTACTTCTTCACTTTTATCCATGCCAATAGGTGCAATCGCCACTTGAAATGGCGCCATGCTTACTGGAAAAATAATGCCTTTATCATCATAGTTTTGCTCAATGGCCGCGCCAACAATGCGTGAAACACCTATGCCATAGCAGCCCATTTCCATAATTTGTGTTTGGCCTTGGTCATCTAAATAAGTCGCGTTCATGGCTTTTGCGTATTTAGTGCGTAACTGAAAAATATGCCCAACTTCAATACCACGGCACAGGCTTAGCGCCCCTTTTCCATCTGGGCTAGGGTCGCCCTCTATGACATTACGAATATCGGCTACAACCGATGGCTCTGGCAAGTCACGCCCAAAATTGACGCCTTTTAAGTGAAATTTTGGCTTATTAGCCCCGCAAATAAAATCAGACATCAATGCCACCGTTTTATCAGCAATGATATTAACATTGCTGGCAACGCCGACTGGCCCAATAAATCCAGGAGGACAATTTAAGTGGCTACGAATTTCATCTTCTGTAGCAAATCTAAATTGCTCAAAGCCAGCTAATTTACCTACTTTGACTTCATTTAAATGATGGTCCCCACGCAACAACATCAAGTAAAACTGGCTATTGGCAATGAGTGCAATAGCTTTTACCGTGCGTTGCACACTAACGCCTAATAGCGCCGCAACATCTTCACAGGCAGTTTGTTTGGGCGTATCCACTTCAAGCATTGCCTCAGTCGCCGCGTCCCTATTGGCCTGCAGGGCAATGGCTTCAGCCAATTCTACATTGGCTGCGTAATCAGATTGCTCACAATACGCCAAACCATCTTCACCAGAATCTGCTAACACATGAAACTCATGCGAACCATCACCCCCAATTGCACCTGTATCTGCTTTAACTGCACGAAACTTTAGACCTAAGCGCGTAAATATATTACTGTAGGCTTGATACATGGTTTGGTAGGTTTGCTCGAGTGACTCAAAGCTGGTATGAAATGAATATGCATCTTTCATGACAAACTCACGCGCGCGCATTACGCCAAAACGTGGACGAATCTCATCACGAAATTTGGTTTGAATTTGGTAAAAATTGATAGGCAAGCGTTTATAACTGCTAATTTCACGGCGCACTAAATCCGTAATCACTTCTTCGTGCGTTGGACCAAAGCAAAAATCACGTTCATGACGGTCTTGAATTTTTAACATCTGTGGGCCAAACACTGCCCAACGCCCCGTTTCTTCCCATAGTTCTCTAGGTTGTACTGCTGGCATCAGCAATTCTAACGCACCGGCTTTGTTCATTTCATCACGCACGATGGCCTCTACTTTGCGCAATACGCGCAGACCAAGCGGCATCCATGTATAGAGCCCAGCACCAAGGCGTTTAATCAGCCCAGCACGTATCATTAAACGGTGGCTAGGTAGTTCAGCCTCTTGTGGCGCTTCTTTTTGGGTGGCAATAAAAAACTGTGATGCACGCATGATTGACTCTTTAAAAAAACAATTAAAATCTGACAACTATCTGAAAGGCTTACATTTTAGGCCTGAATTGTATAGCGAAAAGCTAGCTAATGGTAGCCGCCTTTAGACAAACTTAGTGAGCTTTACTGCTACTGGGTTTCCATCCATCTAACCACTGTTCTAGTGGCACGATTTCGGAAGGTTGTCCGTTATCGTAAAACCAACTGTCGACGGCAAACTTCTCATTCGTGTCAATCTCTTGAATCACTGCGCTACTATGCGGCCAGCCATTAAAGAAAAACTTTCTCGTTTTGGTATCCAATACCCGATGAAAACGCACCAAACCATCATGTATTAATAGTTTTAAATAGGTTGAGGTATTGGTAGCCTCGTCATTACAATCCATCTGACCAATGTAGTCAGCATTATCAAAGGTACCACCTCTATCTGTATCTGTGCCCGTTTTTGGGCCAACAATATGCTCAATTGCGCCAATAGCTAGTTTAATAGTCTCGCGCTCTTGCGCTGCATTTTCAGGCATGGGGTCAAAAAATGCTGCAACATGTTGCCATTCTTCAAGCTCAATACTAGTCTGGCTGACTTTTGCACATCCACCCGCATGACATATTTCAAACTCCTCTAAATAAGGCGTTTGCTTGAATACACGCGTCATATCTGACATATCGGCTAAAGCATTTACGGCATAAGAATTTAGAAATACGACGGCAAAGCACACACTAAAGAATGATGGGTTTATTCGGTAATTCGTTTTCATTGGCTCCATTGGATGGATAATGCTGTTGCAAAACATCCCCTATTTTTTCAATTCCTAACAGCACACCTTGTTCAAACTGATGTTTTCTAAACAGTTTTTCCATTTCGGCACAAATCGCCTCCCAGCCTTCTGCGCCCACATGTTGATGTACACCACGGTCGGCCAGAATTTCAACATCTCTATCGGCTAAAAGCAAGTAAATTAATACACCATTGTTATGTTCAGTATCCCAAATTTTAAATTGTGAGAAAATTTCAAGCGCTCTTTTTCTGGGTGTTTTCTTGAATATAATTTGTAAGGGATGTAAATCCGCCTCTACCACAAAGCGAATTTCGCCTGTGTGCCGCATTTCACTTTGCTGGATAGCATGTTCAATATTGGCTAGCGCCTGCTTAGAAAAGTGGCGACCTACGCTCCAAGGCGTGCTAAATAGATGATTAAAAAATCGACGTATGCCTCTAACTCGCATTACCAATCTCCAGAGGCGCCACCGCCACTCCACCCAGACGAACCACCGCCACCCCAGCTACTTGAGCCACCTCCATAGGAACCGCCACCACCCCATGAACCTCCACCACCGCTATAATAGCCACCGCCACTGCCACGACTACTCATTAAACTTGGCAAAATTAAGGTCACGAAAAAAGCTACAATCCCTATGAATATAGCGCTTGAAAGCGCACCTAGCATCATCCAACTTAGACCACCTATTAACCCACCTGAGGTGGCTGCGCCAAAGAAGCGCCCCATGATGGCAGTAAAGAGACTGCCAAAGATAAAACAAAACATCATGAAAAATATTAAAGTATCTCCAAACCCCATTTCAGAAACCTGATTTTTGGCTTTGGGTGGCGGCAGTTGCTCACCTGAAACTAAGGCGATTATTTTATCTAAACCAATATTGATGCCTCCGTAAAAATCCCCCTGCTTAAACATGGGGCTAATATGTTCAGCAATAATACGTTTGGCATAAATATCGGTAATAGCACCTTGCAAGCCAGAGTCTACCTCGATACGTATTTTTCGGTCTTGCTTGGCTACCACTAAGAGCACGCCATCTTGCGCCTCTTTACGCCCAAGCTTCCATGTCATGGCCACGCGATTGGCATACTGCTCGATGACTTCTGGCTGGGTGGTAGGCACAATAAGCACGGCAATTTGACTGCCTTTGACTTCTTCAAAGCTGCTTAATTTGGCTTCTAACGCACTTTGTTGGCTGGCATCTAAAGTAGCGGTTAAATCGGTAACGTGTTTTTCCAGCTTGGGGACAGCAACTAATTCTGCATGCGCGCTCAAGCCAAATGTGAGCGCGATGCAAAAGGTGATAAAACGAAACAATAACAACATTAAGTGTGGTTATTTGTCGCCAAAATCTACAGACGGCGCTTTAGAAATTTCTTTTTCGTTCTCTACCGTAAATGATGGCTTAGTGGAGTATCCAAACATCATCGCTGTTAAATTACTTGGAAAAGAACGGGTGGTGATGTTATACGCTTTTACTGCTTCAATATAGCGGTTACGCGCGACAGTCACACGATTTTCTGTGCCTTCAAGTTGTGCTTGCAAATCTCTAAACCCAGCATCTGCTTTAAGTTGTGGGTAATTTTCTGAAACAGCCAACAAACGAGAAAGTGCAGACGTCATTTGCGCTTGTGCGGCTTGGAATTTAGCAAACGCCTCAGGGTCATTAATTAACTCTGGCGTGGCTTGAATGCTACTGACTTTAGAGCGTGCCTCAGCCACTTCTGTAAACACTTTTTCTTCATGCTCCGCGTAGCCTTTAACAGTTTTAACCAAATTAGGCACTAAATCGGCTCGTCTTTGGTATTGATTAAGCACTTCTGCCCATTGGGCTTTAACTTCTTCATCTTGACTTTGAAAGGTGTTATAACCACAGCCTGACAAACTTAGCACCAACGCTAGCATGCATAGGCTAAGAGCACTTGATTTTAATGAGATGAAACGCATACATCCTCCTTGTTAAAAACTAACTTTATTATTGAGGCAAATTTGCTGATTGCAAGTCTGCCATGATGTTTTTTACTGCACACAAATCTTCCCAAGCTTTGGCTTTATCTGGCAAATTGCGCAGTAAATAAGCTGGGTGATACGTCACTATCACTGGGACACCATGGTAATCATGCAGTTTGCCACGCAAGCTAGCAATAGAATCAACAGAATTTAACATCGACTGTGCTGCAAACTTACCCAAAGCTAATATTAGTTTTGGTTGAATCAAGGCCACTTGGCGCTTTAAAAATGGGTCGCACTGTTTGACTTCATCGCCTTGTGGATCTCGATTTTCAGGGGGACGGCATTTTAAAACATTGGCAATATAGACATGCTGTTTACGATTCAGTTGTATTGCCGCCAACATATTATCCAACAACTGACCTGCAGCCCCTACAAATGGCTCACCGCGTTTATCTTCCTCAGCGCCTGGCGCCTCTCCCACTATGAGTAGGTCTGCTTGCGGGTTACCCACACCAAATACGGTTTGTGTTCTGCTTTTTGCTAAGCCGCAAGCCTCACAACTTTTGACGCAGTTTTGCAAGGCTTGCCAATCTAAGCCGTGAATTGTTTCAATACGACTGTCCAACGCGGTTGTGGGCTGTTGTATTATTGAGGTCTG
>CAYXGE010000004.1:0-9996 GCA_964464435.1 uncultured Methylophilaceae bacterium | reverse complement strand
TTCTGGCTGAGGCGTTTTTAATTGCCACACAGGCAACAACTCTAACTCTCTAAGAATATCTTCTCGCGTGATGGTCATAAGGCCATACCCATTAAAATGGCGTCTTCACGTCCATCTTTTGCAGGGTAATAATTGCGACGAATCGCCATTTCATTAAAGCCAATAGTTTCATACAAACGCACCGCTTTTGTATTAGATACGCGTACTTCTAAAAACATATTTAAACCGCCGTGCGAGCGCCCAATGTCCATCATGGTATGCAGTAATTCTCGACCAATGCCTTTACCTTGATAAGCCTTAGCCACACTAATATTAAGTAAATGCACTTCGTCTAGTACCATCATCACAATTGCATAACCAATAATCTCTTGATGCGACTCTAGCACCCAACAACTATAGCCTGAGTTGAGTGAGTCTACAAAATTGCCTCGCGTCCATGGATAAGGAAAATTGACTTCCTCAATCGCCATAATTGCGTCTAAATCAGACAGCTTCATGGGTCTATGTAAGGTATGTAGTTGCATGACAGCAGTCATAAGGCAGCGCGCTCTTGCGAGGTGAGTGCCACTTTGTTACGCACATACAAGGGCGCTGCCAAATGCGCTGGCAAGGCCTGCCCATTGTTAAAGTCGGCTAGCGCAAGGCGCGCCATACTTAGTGCACTTGGTTGAGCATTAGCCTCTACTCGGCTTACTTGCCCTTGATAACGTTCTTGTAGCTCAGATGCGCAGACATTCCAACCACTGCCAATACCTACCCAACCATCACCTTCCACTGAAGGTAAAGCCTCTGGTTTGTATAAGGCTGGGGCTTGTATAGTTTGCCAGCATCCCGCTTGCTTTTCATAAACGGCAAGGTATAACTCACCCATACGTGCATCTAAACATGCAATCACACGGGGTGCTTCTGCTTGCTCGGCCAGTGCCAATAGTGAGTTTACCCCCACCACTGGTAGATTAAGTCCAAATGCCAAGCCTTGCGCAACACCACAAGCAATGCGCAAACCAGTAAATGAACCAGGGCCTGCACCAAAGACAATGCCGTTTAAATCTTTAAGTTGAATATTCGCTTGTGATAATAAGCCATGTATTTCTGGCAAAATGATTTTTGAGTGACTTTGCTCAGCATGAATATCACGCGAATAATGCGCCTCACCCAGCATTACTGCGAGTGAGAGATATTCAGTTGAGGTGTCTAAAGCAAGTAGGTTCATTGAGGTGCTATTTTGCCACGAAGTTGCTTAATTTGCCCACGTTGAATTTTGCTTTCAACTCTACGCTTTTGCGATGCACGTGTTGGGCGCGTTGCAAAACGTGTGGGTTGAACCTTATTCGCCGCGTTCACAATATCATGCAAGCGCTTGATGGCATCTTTTTTATTAGCTTCTTGCGTGCGGAATTGTTGCGCCTTTAACACCAGTATGCCTTCTTCTGAAATTCGATGATCTTTACTATTGAGCAGCCTATTTTTAAGCCATTCACTTAAACTAGAAGCAGGAATATCAAAGCGCAAATGAATCGCACTCGATACCTTATTCACATTCTGCCCACCCGCCCCTTGCGCGCGGATTGCTGTGAGTGTGTATTCACTTTCTAATATCGTTATCATACTGATTACGTATTAGATAAATGCGATGTTACGTTAAAAAATGCTTCTACATCTGCTAATTCTTTTGTGCGCTTAAAAGGTGGCAAGCTCTGCCAAATTTTTCTTCCATATGGTTTACTAATTAAGCGTGGGTCACAAATCATCAGCACACCTCTATCTGTTTCGTCGCGAATCAGCCGCCCTGCGCCTTGTTTTAGCGTAATCACAGAATAAGGCAGTTGGTATTCCATAAAAGCATTTTTGCCTTCACTAGTGAGCTTATCAATGCGCGCTGACAGTACTGGGTCATCTGGCGGTGAGAACGGCAATTTATCAATAATCACACAACTTAACGCCTCACCACGCACATCAACGCCTTCCCAAAAACTTTGACTAGCAACAAGCACGGCATTCCCAAGTTTTCTAAAACGCTCAAGCGTTTCATTACGAGAGCTTTCACCTTGAATAAGCAATGGATAATTTAAGCTCTCTTGCGCAAATGCCTCTTTAAGTAAGGCATGCACTTCTCGCATTGCACGTAAGCTGGTACATAATACAAAGGCACGGCCACCACTGGCTTTAATTACGGGCAAAGCAGCGGCGGCAACAGCGGCTGGATAAGCGCCACTATTGGGGTCTGGCATACCTTGCGGCGCATAGAGCAGAGCTTGCTCACCATAATTAAAAGGGCTTTCCCAGTAGCCTGTTTGCGCTTCTGCCAGACCCATTTGTGCAATATAGTGACTAAAGTTATTTTTAACTGACAAGGTGGCAGAGGTAAAAATCCAAGCGCGTGGCTGTGCATTGATTTGCTTGCCAAAGCCTTCTGCTACTGACAATGGCGTGGCGTGCAGTTGCACACTTTGGGTAAATACTTCTACCCAACGCACTAAGTTTGCATTCTCAGCTTTTAACCAGCGCGTTAACTGAACGGATAAAGCCATACCTCGTTGCCAACATTTTTCAAGCGCAGGGTCACGCGCCGCCTGCTCTTCTAAAATAAGGTTAAGTGCGTCTAATTTCTCTTGCATCGTCGCATAGGCATTATCAAAGTGCTTGAGCGCCAACGCTTTTTGCACTGGCATTCGGCTACCCTCATAAGCAAAAACTAACCTAAAATCTTTGACCGCTTTTTCCAACGCCTGTGTTGCTTCAGGTATTGCAATACAATCTTTAGCCACAGCAATGTGCTCATGGTGCGCATCACGTGCTAAATCCATCAATAGTGAAGTTGAAACGTCCTCGCCAAAAAATAGCCCAGCCACTTCTGGTAGTTGATGTGCTTCATCAAAAATAATGGTATTGGCTGCTGGCAACAGTTCTGCCACGCCTTCATCTCGTAACATCACATCAGCAAAAAAAAGGTGATGGTTGACTACGACTATTTCTGCTGCCATTGCACGTTTTCGCGCTTCCATGACAAAACATTCTTTGTAATAGCCACAGTCTTGGCCAAGACAATTATCGCGTGTTGAAGTAACGCTAGACCATACAGTAGCCGTTTCTGGCACGCCTATTAAATCAGCCTTATCTCCAGTGCTTGAGTGTTCTGAAAAGGCTTTGATTTGGTGTACATATTGTGCATCTTCACGCGAAATAAAACGGCCATCTTGCATCGCCCGCTCTAAATGATGGTGGCAAACATAATTGGCGCGCCCTTTAAGCATGGCTACAGTAATCGGGATTTTAAGGGCATCGCGTATATTGGGTAAATCGCGATTAAAAAGTTGATCTTGGAGGTTTTTTGTACCGGTAGAAATGATGACTTTGCCACCAGAAAGCAATGCAGGCACAAGATAGGCAAATGTTTTGCCTGTACCTGTGCCCGCTTCTACTACAAGTTGTTGATTATTTTGTATGGCAGTCGCAATCGCTTCTGCCATTTCAAGCTGTTGTTGTCGTACCCGATAGTTGGCTACTGCCAATGCTAGCGGCCCTTGCTCAGAAAATATCTGGCTTAACTCAGACACTGCAACACATTTTCAACAAATATTTTGTGTTATTTAACTTGACTAGTTAGAACGCTGGTTTGTCTTCTAAATTATTAAAACGCTCTACACTTGATAAAATTTCAGCGCGCGCTTCATCAATATCGCCCCAGCCATCAATCTTTACCCATTTGCCTTTATCTAAATCTTTATAGTGCTCAAAAAAGTGAGCAATCATGTTTAGGCGCCAGTCGGATACATCTTTATAGCTTTTTAAATGGTTATACAAACCACACACTTTTTCAACAGGCACTGCTAACAATTTTGCATCGCCACCCGCTTCGTCGGTCATTCTTAGCACCCCCAATGGACGACATCTTACTACCACACCTGGCAACAATGGCACTGGTGTAAGCACTAGCACATCAGCAGGATCGCCATCTTCTGATAACGTGTGGGGAATATACCCGTAATTGCATGGATATTGCATAGAAGTACCCATAAAACGATCAACAAAAATAGCACCAGATTCTTTGTCAACCTCATATTTTACAGGGTCACCCTGCATTGGGATTTCAATAATCACATTGAAATCATCTGGTAAATTTTTGCCTGTAGGTACATTATTTAACGCCATATTACTTTCCTTCAATCATCAAATTACATATAAAAAAACAATAAAAATCTTATATTGGCTTGGTTTGCTTTTCAGCCACCTGCGCTCTACAAGCATGAAGCACTTGAGTTGGTACAACTTTGAGTGCTAAATAAATGAGGCCTGGCACAATGATTAAATCATCTAATTGACCAATCACTGGTAAAAAGTCAGGAATCAAATCAAATGGCAACAATATATAGCCGATTGCAAGCCACAGCAGCACTTTTGCTACTCTCGGCGTTTGCGGATGAGCATACACCAGCTGATACACTGCAAACTCAGTTTTTAACTGGCGCGCAATGTCTTTAAGCGCTTGTTTCAGTTGAGCACCTTACCTGTGAGTTTGTGATAAGCCTCAAGATACTTTTCTGCGGTTTTAGCCGCAACCTCTGCAGGCAGTGCCGGTGCAGGCGGTGTTTTATTCCAGCCTGTTGATTCCAACCAGTCACGCACATATTGCTTATCATAACTAGGTGGATTTTTACCTACTTCATACGACTCAGCAGGCCAAAAACGTGATGAGTCTGGGGTAAGCACTTCATCCATTACATGCAACACTCCATTAGCATCTAAGCCAAACTCAAATTTAGTATCTGCAATAATAATGCCTTTGGTGAGAGCATATTCTGCAGCTTGGGTATACAAGCTTATAGCCACCTCAGCCACTTGTGCCGCCATGTCTTTACCTATTAGCGCTTCCACATGCGCAATACTAATGTTTTCATCATGTTCACCCACCGCCGCCTTACTTGAGGGAGTAAACAACGGAGCTGGTAATTTTTGCGCTAGCTGAAGCCCTGCTGGCAGAGGTATTTCACATACGGTACCTTTGGCTTGGTATTCTTTCCAGCCACTACCCACCAAATACCCACGCACAATCGCTTCTATTGGTAATGGTTTAAGTTTTTTTACCACAACCGCACGGCTACCCAACTGTGCTTTTTCAGCAGGGTCCGTGACCACGCTATTGGGGTCTATGCCTGTTAGATGATTAGGCACTACGTTTGCAAGCTTTTCAAACCAAAAGTTGGCCATTTGGGTGAGCATCGCCCCCTTTTGCGGAATGCCCGTTGGCAAAATCACGTCAAAAGCTGACAATCTATCTGAGCTTACCAATAGCATGGTGTTTGCATCTATATCATAAATATCACGCACTTTGCCTTGATGAATTAAAGGCAAGCTTTTGATACTAGTTTGTGTAAGCGTATTGGACAAATCAATATCCTATAATTTAGATTGTAAATCTGTGCCATCGGTATATGGAAAACGCACATGACCATAACGCACAATTAAAATAGCAATTGAAATCAACATGATAGACCCAGAAAGCGCAAAAATCGTCCACGCATCTAACTCTTTAATGTCTAGGACTAAGAAGCGCGCCAATGCAATCATGCCAATATAAAGTGGGTAGCGCACAGGTAATTTACCAGAGCCTAAATAATGATTAAGCATGGACATGACTTCAAGATACAAAAATAGTAGCAATAGGTCGCCAATAGAAATTGCCCGTGCAATCCAGATATGATTAATGGCTTGAAACACAGCAAAAATCGTGGCACAAGCAATCACAACAAGTACTAACTGCTCTACTACGCTCAGGGCGCGCTGTGTTAAACGGCTAATATGATTAGGTGTCATGACAATTTACCTTAATAAGTAAACGTTATTATACCTTATCCAAGCATGCTCTTTACAGTGTAAACGAGTGCTTTATCAAAGCCTTACTAACTTTGTCTGTGCTCTCCAACTTTTACAATCTTTAAGGTATTGGTACTACCCGCTTTACCAATTGGTTCGCCATTAGTAATTAATACTGTATCACCCAAAGCCGCGCCGCCTTGCCGCATGACCTCATCTTCTGCGTAGAACAACACTTCGTCACGATCATGAGAGTCTATCATCATAGGACATGGATATACCCCTCGATACAGCTTAAGTCTGCGCCTAGTAACGCTTAATGGTGAAAGCGCGTAAATAGGCACGGAGGTATCTGCACGCGATAACCAAAGTGCAGTTGAACCTGACTGTGTAAGCGCTACAATCGCTTTAATGTCATAGTGCCTTGCGGTATATACGGCGGCCATGGCAATCGCTTCATCCAGCTTGCCAAATTGATCCATAATGCGCTGACGCAAACGCATGCCTTCATATTCTTTTTCTGCTTCTATACATACCCGATTAACGGCCTCTACCGTTTCAATTGGGTATTTTCCAGCTGCCGTTTCAGCTGAAAGCATGACAGCATCGGTACCATCTAATACTGCATTCGCCACATCAGAAACTTCAGCACGGGTAGGTATAGGATTATCAATCATCGATTCCATCATTTGTGTCGCAGTAATCACCACTTTATTATGCTCACGCGCTAAACGTATCATGCGTTTTTGTAAGCCAGGTACAGCAGCATCACCAACTTCTACGCCTAAGTCACCCCTTGCGACCATAATGACATCTGATGCTTTGATAATTTCTTCTAGCGCTTCAATAGCTTCTGCACGTTCAATTTTGGCTACAATATGCGCATAGCCACCAGCAGCCCGCACTAATGACCGTGCCAATGCAACATCAGCCGCACTTCTAGGAAAAGAGAGTGCAACAAAATCAGCGCCTAAACTGACTGCCGTTTTAATGTCTTCACGATCTTTTTCTGTGAGTGCTGAAGCCGACAACCCCCCACCCTTACGATTGATGCCTTTGTTATTGGATAGCACACCACCCGTTGTCACTTTGCAAAAGATTTCATGCCCTTTAACGCTAATCACTTGCAAAACAATACGCCCATCATCTAATAACAATATGGTGTCTTCTTCAACCTCATGTGGCAGTGTTTTATAATCCAACCCCACGCGCTCTTGATTACCCAGCGTACATTGCGCATCAAGAATAAAGGCATCACCTTTGTTTAGGGTGATTTTGCCGTTTTCAAATTTTCCAATTCGAATTTTTGGGCCTTGCAAATCGCATAAAATTCCAATAGAACGTTGACGTTGAACAGAAATATCACGTATCAGTTTTGCCCGATCAATATGCTCTTGCGCTGTGCCGTGCGAAAAGTTAAGGCGCATCACATCAACGCCAGCTTCCATCAAGCGCATTAGCATCTCTGGGCTTGATGAAGCTGGACCTAATGTTGCCACTATTTTAGTTTTGCGTAAGGCCATGGTGTACTCCAAATAAATAAAGGGCGACCAGCGCCCTTTAAACTTCTATCACAAAACGCAAAAACTAAGATTGAGCGCGTTGTTCAAGAATATCAACAGCAGGCAATTTTTTACCTTCTAAAAACTCTAAGAAAGCACCACCTGCCGTTGAAATATAAGACACTTGATCGTAAATATCATACTTTTGTATTGCTGCAATCGTATCGCCACCACCAGCCAAGGTAAACGCTTTGGTGTTTGCAATCGCATTGGCAATCGTTTTGGTACCTTCACCAAATTGGTCAAACTCAAACACACCCACTGGGCCGTTCCAAACAACAGTACCCGCTTGCATAATAATCTCTGCTAACTCATTAGCAGATTTTGGGCCAATATCAAAAATCATGTCGTCAACAGCCACCTCATTTGCGTCTTTCAGCACAGCTGGCTCGTTAGCATCAAATTTTTTACCGCAGACTACATCCACTGCAATAGGCACGGCTGCACCACGTTTGCTCATTTTTGCCATCAACGCTTGCGCAGTGGGCACTAAGTCATCTTCACACAATGATTTACCCACTTGCTTACCTGCTGCTTTTAAGAAGGTATTGGCAATACCACCACCAACTACCATTTGATCTACTTTTTCTGAAAGGCTTTCAAGCACGGTCAATTTAGTTGAGACTTTTGAACCACCCACAATCGCCACCATCGGACGCGCAGGGTTCAACAATGCCTTGGTAAGCGCATCTAACTCTTCTACCAACAATATGCCAGCACATGCAACTGGCGCAAATTTAGCAATACCATGGGTTGAAGCCTCTGCACGGTGCGCTGTGCCAAATGCGTCCATGACAAACACATCACATAGTTTGGCATAGCTTTGTGACGTCTCATCGACACTTTTCTTCTCACCTTTATTAAAGCGACAGTTTTCTAGTAGCACCACTTCACCTTCAGCCACCTCAAAGCCACCGTTAATCCAATCTTTAATGAGACGTACAGGCTTGCCTAACTTAGCAGAAAGTACGTCTGCCACTGGTTTTAGTGAGTTTTCTTCTGAGTAAACGCCTTCTTCTGGGCGACCCAAGTGCGAGGTGACCATGACTTTTGCGCCGGCCTTCATGGCAAACTCAATGGTGGCAACAGAGGCGGTGATACGCGCATCTGAAGTTACTTTACCATCTGCTACAGGCACATTGAGGTCTGAACGGATAAAAACACGTTTACCCTTTAAATCCAAATCGGTCATTTTAATTACTGACATCTTGCACACCCTATTTAGAAATATGTTGGACTAAACGCATTAAATTGCAGGTATATCCATACTCATTGTCATACCATGCCACCACTTTAACAAAGGTAGGGTCTAACATAATGCCTGCATCAGCATCAAAAATAGAGGGGCAAGTATCACCACGAAAATCTGTAGAGACTACTTTTTCATTAGTAAAACCAAGCACCCCTTTCAGCGCACCCTTTTCAGAAGCAGCTTTCATTGCTGCTACAATTTGCTCATAAGTGGTTTCTTTATTAAGTTCTACGGTTAAATCCACCACCGATACGTCAGAGGTTGGAATTCTAAAAGCCATACCAGTGAGTTTTTTATTGAGCGCAGGAATCACTTTACCCACCGCTTTTGCGGCACCAGTGGATGAAGGAATAATATTTTCTAAAATACCGCGACCACCACGCCAATCTTTATTGGATGGGCCATCCACGGTTTTTTGTGTGGCCGTTGCCGCATGTACGGTAGTCATTAACCCACGCTTAATACCAAAAGTATCGTTGAGCACTTTGGCTACAGGCGCTAAACCATTGGTTGTACAAGAAGCTGCTGAAACAATCGCCTCGCCTTTATATTCATCATGATTAACACCGTATACAAACATTGGGGTGTCATCTTTTGCTGGTGCTGATTGCACCACTTTTTTTGCGCCAGCATCAATGTGTTTTTGGCAGGTGTCTAGGGTAAGGAAAAAGCCTGTACATTCCACTACTACATCTACGCCCGCTTCACCCCATTTCAAATTAGCAGGGTCTTTTTCTGCTGTGAGGCGGATTTTCTTGCCGTTGACCACTAAGTGATTTCCATCAACCGCAACATCCCCTTTGAATTTACCGTGAACAGAGTCATGCTTTAACATATAGGCCAAATAATCAGGCTCTAACAAGTCGTTAATCGCAACCACCTCAATATCTGTAAAGTCCTTGATGGCGGCACGAAACACCATGCGACCAATACGACCAAAACCATTAATACCAATTCTAGTAGCCATCATATTTCCTAAAAATTATCTATAAGAATATCTTAATTAAAATCATGAATTAATTTTACAGCAACTTATCGTAATTAGATGCTCTTACTATCATTTTTCTTGTAATTACGCTTAGTATCGACTGTAAATGTAAAAAGAGCCTCACAAGGAGGCTCTTTTTTTGTGTTACCACATCATTTGATTCACTTTAAACTACAACACTGATTTAACAGCCTTGACTACGTTTTCAACAGTGAAACCAAAGTGCTTCATCAATGCGCCGCCAGGAGCAGACTCACCGAATGTGTCGATACCTACTACAGCACCTTCTAAACCAACATATTTACGCCAGAAGTCTGGGTGAGCAGCTTCAACAGCCACGCGTTTAACGCCTGGTGTCAATACGCTGTCTTTATATGCTT
>CAYXGE010000003.1:25750-48795 GCA_964464435.1 uncultured Methylophilaceae bacterium | reverse complement strand
TTGACAGCTAGCGTTGGTGACGCACCAAAAGTAATGGTTTGCGAGCCAATCCCAACACTAAAAGGTGCTAAATTAGCTGGGCTAGCGGCATTAAAATTATCATCACCCGCTTGTGTAGCAGTAATTGCACAACTTCCTGATGACTGCCCAGTGACTACTGCTCGCCATCTGTCACCCACTTTTGTAGATGTATTTGCAACTGAACAAGCACCACTTGCAGTTGTATACAGAACTGGCTGAGATGAATCACCGCCTCTCGCGCTGACCATGCCAGTGCCGCCAACCACAATTAAAGGTGCAGGATCAAATACAATTGTTTGATTGGCCTTGCCGATTAAAATATCTCTAACAACAGGCGTTGCGGCATTAAAGTTTGTATTTCCTGCTTGGCTAGCTGTCACCGAACATGTGCCCGCCGTTTTAGCAGTTAACGTAGTGCCCACAACGTCACAAACTGGGTTAGATGGTGTGGTGCTAAAAGTAACGGCTAAACCTGAAGGTAAACTTGTTGCGTTATTAATTGCTGTAGCACTTAGCGGAGGTGTGTTGCCTACAACCACACCTGTAGGTGCAGTAAAATCAATTATTTGATTAGCTGCACCGATCACAATATCTCTAACAACAGGCGTTGCGGCATTAAAGTTTGTATTTCCTGCTTGGCTAGCTGTCACCGTACAAGTCCCTGCAGCTTTAGCAGTTAAAGTAGTCCCTACAACATCACATATTGGGTTAGATGGCGTAGTGCTAAAAGTAACGGCTAAGCCTGAAGGTAAACCTGTTTCAGTATTATTGACAGTTGCACTTAGCGTTGGTGTATTACCTACAACCAAACCCGTAGGCGCGGTAAAATTAACGGTTTGGTCTGCCCTAAGAATGCTAAAAGTGATTTCTTTTTGCGTTGCAGCTAAAAAGTTATTGGCTGAATCAGCAATTTGATTGGCGCGTATTGTGCAATTACTTGTTCCCACTGCCTCTCCTCTTACCGTTGCAATAAACTCATTTCCAACTTTTCTGGTTCCAGTTACAGTACATTGGTTAGGGTCAGCTGGCGTAAATGTGACATTATTACTTGATCCGCCCCCTGTAGCGGTTACCTCGCCTGTGCCATTAAATTTTATGGTGGGTGGCGCACCAACAAAATTAATTATTTGTGCTGCGTTGACAGTAATCGTAAAGGTTTGTGTAGGGCCATCTATTACAGTGGAAGTGCCCGCATTAGTATTTTTTGCTCTAAATGTAACGCTAAATGCACCTCGTACTGTTGTGTTATTGCTAGGTATGCTACCTGAAAATGCTGCCGCTACACCTGGGCTACCAGAAATACTAATACCACTTGGCAATCTTTGATTTGGCGAGAGACCATTAATCACTTCATATTGTGTTGATGACACTAAATAATCACTTCCAGTTGGAGCAGTAACAGCCTGATTATAAGAATCCCCTGGGTTAAGGGTTATATTAGACGGTCTATTAACTTGAGGCGCTAAAGTAGAGGCAAAATAAGCTGATAAGCTTGCAGCGTTCACTATTGCAGCATTAACTCGCTCCCCCCCTACACCCCCCATATTAGCTAACCCAACTGGATTATTCTGAAGCTGATTAATGAGGTCTGAAGCAGAGTTTGCAATTGTTGAAAAATCTGGAAATCTAATACTTGTATTTGGGGTGTTGGAATGGCAGGAACCACTACTGCAAGTGGTAACAGATTGTGCAGGATTTAATGTACTTACATTACTTGTATATTTTTCCCTACCTGTGGTTGGGCTATCTCCAGCGGCATGCGTTCCCGCATAAACTTGGCAATTGATAACTAAAAACAAAATAAGGGAAATAAAGAAGCGTATTGCTTGCGAGATCGATGAGGGTCGAACACCCGCAGGAGTTAAACAACTCCCAATTTGACTATTATTTCTTGCCTGTCTTAGGCGACCACCACAATAAGCATTGGCATGCGTCAATGCGTATTCCCCTTTAAAAAACTCCAACCCACTATTATTGTTTTGTGCTGAAGGCACTTAACAATTTTTAATTAAATTATTAACGAATATTAACAGATTCTTTAAAAGTATGGATGACAATTATTTTAAAGTGTTTGTTAGTTACTAAACCCGTTGTTTTTTTACCATCAATTGACTTGCCAAATCGCATTTAGTCTTCAATGATGATATTTTTATACTCGGAAGGCGCAATTGGGTATTTAGGTTTCATTGCTTTAAGCGTATTAAGCAAAATTCTAGAAATGAGCAGATTACGGTTGGTTTTTGAATCTGCAGGTATCACGTACCAAGGCGCATACTTGGTGGATGTTGCTTTAAGCGCATTTTCATAAGCTTGCATGTATTGCGGCCATAAAGCGCGCTCTTTTAAATCATTGGGGTTAAATTTCCAAGTTTTAGTGGGGTCATTTAAACGCTCTTGCATGCGTACTTTTTGCTCAGCTTTTGAGATATGCAAAAAGCATTTAATAATGGTAGTGCCAGTTTCTGCCAACAGTTTTTCAAAATCATTAATCTGTTGATAGCGGCGCTGACATTCTTCTTCTGTAATCCAGTTATGAACTTTAACGATTAATACATCTTCATAGTGACTTCTATTAAATACTACTAACTCCCCTGCTTTCGGCACAACTTGATGCACACGCCATAAGTAATCATGGGCTAACTCTTCACTACTTGGCGCTTTAAAACTGGCTAGACGCACACCTAATGGGTCGCATTCTCTTAGCACATGCCGCACCGTGCCATCTTTACCGCTGGCATCCATACCTTGAATAATCAATAAGAGTTTGCGTTTGCCTTCAGCATGCAAAATATCTTGTAATGCATTAATTTCTGTTGATAACCGCGTGAGCTCTTCTGCGTCTTGCGCTTTGGTGGGCATGCGCTCTGATTTATCATCAGTTTTAAAATTTTTAAGGGCAAATGTTTTTGGGTTGACTTGATATTGTTCAAATTGTGCCATGATGTGTTCTCTTGAATATTATGTGACTATTCAACGCTATATTTAAATATCATGCAAGAAAAAACCCAGCTTTTTAAACTGGGTTTCACAATACATCACATTAATTTACATTAAAGCATTTGTTTATTTTCTTTTGGTACAGTCTTCAACCCCTGTATTGCCGCCTTTAAATTCTGGCTCATAATAAAACTTATGAAAACTTAATCTACCGCGTTTGTTCTTTTTAAACACGGCAATACCTGTTCCATAATCTTTTGTGCTTTGATCAGTGAGTGCAAAATGCATGGCGAGGTGGTTGCCATTACCTGCAGCCTGACCCAGATATGTGCCATAACCAGGCACTTCTAGTTTGAAATCATAGCTCGCATATTTTTTGTAGCTATGTTCTGGTTTGATAGCCAACGTGACAGTGCCTGTATATTTACCTTCGTGGGCATCATCGCCCACACAATCATATACACCGCTGTAATCTTGGCCTATAAATTTTTTCTGTACTGCAAATGCTGATTGATTAACCAATACCAACATTAATACCAACAAACAAAGTCGATTCATTCAGTGCTACCTCATGTTTGAAATAGCCTAAATTATAAGGGCTTAGTTTAGATTAGCAAAGATTTGTAGGGGGCACCATTTCAAACAAGGTATTGGCAGACAAATCATTTGGCATTACCGCGCCAACACCCAAACACTCTGCCTCATTCACTTCTACTTCTGTATTTCCAAACAAATATTGCATGGCGTTTTGACCCGCTTGCAAGCCAATGGTGATTTTTCTCATCATTAAGTTCATATATTCTCCTTTTGATACGTGCATTATCTCTACTGATAATGACGGTTAAAAGAAAGAAAAATGAAGGTTTGATGACGTAAATCTTGAGATTAAATTATGAAAATCTTTTTTCTAACTCTTGTAAATTTAGCAACTCAAGCATCTGCGTTAATCGCTTTTGTGCGCTGTGCTTCGGTTGCTGGGTACGCTTGGCAATAATGAGTTCGTTTTTCATAGAATGCTCCCAACCCACCAGTTCAGTAACGGTCACCTGATAACCATGCGCTTCAAGCTGCAAACAACGTAACACATTAGTAATTTGACTGCCAAATTCACGGGTATGAATCGGGTGTCGCCATAGCTCAGATAGCGGAGTTTTTGCCAAAGATTGTGCTTTGTTCTTTCTAAGCACTTCAGCCACCTCTGCCTGACAGCATGGCACTAACACCATATACTTTGCTTGTTTCTGCAAACCAAACTGAATAGCATCGTCGGTTGCGGTGTTGCAAGCATGTAAGGCAGTGACAATATCCACCTGTTCAGGCAATTCATTTGCATGTATGGCCTCTTCAACCGATAAATGATGAAAAGTCATACGATCAAACGCAAGTTTTTCAGCCAAGGCTTTAGATTTATCGACCAAATCGGCACGGGTTTCAATACCCACAACTCTGCCTTTATCATAAGCCTTCATAAATAAATCATACAAAATAAAACCCAAATAGGATTTACCAGCGCCATGGTCAACTAGCATTGGCGCTTGACTTGATTGCATGACATCTTGCAACAAGGGCTCTATAAACTGATATAAATGATATACCTGTTTAAGTTTACGTCGTGTATCTTGGTTGAGTTTTCCATCGCGCGTAAGAATATGGAGTTCTTTAAGCAACTCAATAGATTGCTGTGGCTTAATTTCTGGAATAAGTGTCATATTGGCATTTTAACTTAGGATGCTAAGCCATAAGACATGTAAAATGATGAAAATTTAATTGAGCATTTAATTATGGCAGTACAATGGTTTCCAGGACATATGACTTCTGCGCGCAAAAAAGCAGAAGAAACCATGGAATTTATCGATGTGGTGATTGAAGTACTGGACGCGCGCGTGCCAGAGGCAAGTCACAACCCAATGATTGAGCAAATGCGTTTATTTAGACAACGCCCTAATCTCAAAATACTTAACAAGGCAGACCTAGCTGACCCCGCTGCAACGCAGGCATGGCTAAATTATTTTAACAAACAACCCAATACCAAAGCGGTTGCACTTTCTTGCAAAAAACCAGGCGATGCCAAAAAAGTGCCGTCCTTGTGTAAAGCCTTAGCACCGCACCGAAACTCCCCTATTAAGCCTTTGCGTATGATGATTATGGGTATTCCCAATGTAGGTAAATCAACCTTGATGAACGCACTACTTAATCGTCGAATTGCCAAAGTTGGTGATGAACCTGCTGTGACTAAGAGCCAACAGCGCTTTGAATTGAGTGATAGCATGACCATCACCGACACACCAGGCATGATGTGGCCTAAAATTGCTTACGAATCTGATGGTTACATGCTAGCCGTATGCCATGCCATTGGTCGCAATGCTGTAATTGACGAAGATGTTGCCGAGTTTTTAGCCAATAATTTGATTAGCCAATACCCAGATTTATTGAACGCACGTTATAAGACGGATGTCAGCAACATGGATGGTATTGATTTACTTGAGCATATTGCAAAGCGCCGCGCTTATAAGCTCAAAGGTGGCGAGTGGGATATGGAGAAAACCGCGATGGCATTACTCACCGACTTTCGAAGTGGTGCAATTGGTCGTATTAGTTTAGAAACACCGCTATCTCGGTTAGCGATGATGGCAAAATCCACGCCTAATTCAAATCAAGAACAGTCAGAAGAAGAGATATAATAATTAATTATTATATTATTTAATTCATAAACTTAATGTTTAAAGTTAATAAAATGCTTGAAGATAAAATCCACTTAGGTCACACTGATATTCAAGTCTCCAAGATATGCCTTGGCACCATGACTTATGGTGATCAAAATACGCAACAAGAAGCCCACCAGCAACTGGATTACGCATTAAGCCAAGGCATTAATTTTATTGATACCGCTGAAATGTACCCTGTGCCGCCGCGTGCAGAAACAGTCACGCGAACAGAAACCATCTTAGGTCATTGGATAGCTAAACAAAAACGCGATAGTTTTATCCTTGCCAGCAAAGTGGCGGGGCCACGCCGTGGTATGCATTGGATACGTGGAGGTCCTTCTTCATTAGATAGGGACAATATTCGTAACGCATTGCATGACAGCCTCAAGCGCCTGCAAACCGATTATCTTGACCTGTTTTATCTGCATTGGCCGGAACGCAATGTGCCTATGTTTGGGCAATATCAGTTTGATCCCAAAGCAGAGTTTGATAAAGATGGAAATCCAATATTATGGGTAAGCATACAGCAACAGCTTGAAACGCTTAATGAACTGATACAAGAAGGAAAAATACGCGCCATTGGCCTCAGTAATGAGCAACCTTGGGGCTTAATGGAGTTTTTACGCATTGCTAAAGAAAACAATCTTCCAAGAGTTGCTGCATTACAGAACTGCTATAACCTGATGAACCGAGGTATGGAGTTTGGTATGGCTGAAATACTATATCGTGAAGGCATTAGCCTCAATGCTTACTCGCCACTAGCTTTTGGTCACCTCACAGGCAAATATATTGATAACCCTAATGCCATTGGTCGGGTGACGCAGTTTTTAGGTTATGCACAACGCTATAAAAAACCAGGTGTACCTGTAGCAAGCAAGCGTTATGCGGAATTAGCGCGTGCTCATAGCCTAACGCCTACAGCGCTCGCGCTTAGCTTTGTATATCATAGATGGTTTGTCAGCAGTACCATTATTGGCGCGACCAGCATGACGCAATTACAAGAAAATATTGAAGCTTACAAAGTTAAATTGAGCGATGATGTTTTGGCTGAAATTGAGCAATTGCACTTAACCATGATGAACCCAGCGCCATAACATTCAGACTATCTGCCCCATCTCAAGCCTGCCGTGTGCACGGGTGCATCCCAATGTTGCTTTATTTCATCATCTAACATACATAGCGTTACCGATGCCCCAGCCATTTCCAAAGCAGTAGTGTAGTTACCTACCAACGAACGGCTAACTTTAATACCTTGCGCTTCTATGTGCTTAGCTGCGCTATTGTAAACACCATACAACTCCATTAAAGGCGTACCGCCAAAACCATTCACCAGTAACAACACTTCACTATTAGGTATGGGTTTTAAATCATCTAAAATGGCTTTCACTAAATCTGAGACAATTTCGTCAACCTTTCGCATGGGCTCTCTGCGGCGGCCTGGTTCACCATGAATCCCTACGCCCATTTCAAGCTCATTATCTGCGATATCAAAAGTTGGGCGCCCTGCTGCTGGCACCGTGCAACTACTTAATGCCACGCCCATGGAGGCAGTTCTGCTATTCACTTTATCACCTAAGGCTTTGCAGGCGGCCAAATCTGCGCCTGTTTCTGCCAAACTTCCCACCACTTTTTCTACAATCACTGTACCAGCGACTCCACGTCTGCCTGTGGTATAGGTCGAGTTCATCACGGCAACATCATCACTGGTCAACACAGTTGCATTTGCAAAAGGTAGCATTTCAGCAGCCATTTCAAAATTCATGACATCGCCTGCATAATTTTTAACAATAAACAGAACACCTTTGCCACATTCAACAGCCTCGGCGGCAGCCAACATTTGGTCGGGCGTGGGCGAAGTAAATACATGCCCTGGACAAGCTGCGTCGAGCATGCCATAACCTATATAACCAGTATGCAAGGGCTCATGACCTGAACCACCTCCCGAAATTAGCGCTACTTTGTTACTGGCTTTGTTGGCACGGGTCACAAAATTTGGTTCTAAATGCAGGGTGACGATATCTTGATGCGCCTTGGCAAAGCCAGATAAACTTTCAACCAGTAAATGATCAACTTCATTGATGAATTTTTTCATTGTCTTATCCCTCTTGTTTTAATGCTAAATCACACACTGCGTTAATCATCACTTGCGTGCTCTTTGCACCGGCATCAATGTGCCCTATAGCCCGCTCACCTAACCCTGCTGCACGGCCTTTGGTGGCTAATAATGGCTTGGTAGAGAGCATGCCCTGTTCTGCCGCTTGTTGAATCGCTTGATAAATTTGTTTAGCGGGTTGTTTTTGCGCGCTTAACTTTAAAAACACTTGTGCTACAGGTATCAGCGTGTCTAACATGGTCTTTTCACCTAAACCTGATTTCCCTCGTTGCTGAATAGCCTCAACCCCAGCATGAAAGGCCTGCGCAATCTGCTCCAAGTTTTCCGCCCCCTGCGCTTTAATAGTTTTTGCCATGCTCATAAAAAAGCTGGCAAATAAAGGGCCAGAAGCACCGCCAATGGTAGAAAGCAATTTCAACCCAATATTTTGTAAGGCCGCATCTGGCGATAACCCTTTGAGTTCATCTGCCATCGATAAAATGGTGCTAGTGCCTCGCTTTAGGTTAATAAAATGATCCCCATCGCCAATCGCTCGGTCTAACGATTCAATCTCTGACTCATGGTCAAGAATGCTTTGATGTATGGCTTGGATAGCTTGTATGATAAATGCCGTTTGCATAGTTTCTCCCCTCCTCCATTATAAGCAAGAATGAGTATCCATCAAATATAGGCGCATCACTAATCAATGCAAGGTTTTAGGGTAGAATTCATTCATTGATTATTCAACTATGATTTATGAACAATAAAATCCCTGCAAGTATTGGCAAGTATATGATTAAAAGCGAGCTTGGTCGTGGCGCAACTAGCATCGTATACAAAGGGCAAGACCCTTTTGCAAACCGCGATTTAGCCATTAAGGTTTTTAACCCTGATGGCTTTACTGATGCTGAACAACGTAAAAAATTTAACAAGTTATTTATTAAAGAAGCGGCCATTGCAGGCAAGTTAAATCACCCACATATTGTCAGTATTTACGATGCCGTCATTGAAGGCAATGAAAGCTATATTGCCATGGAGATTGTCACTGGTGAAGCACTAGACACTTATGCTGTGGCCGATAAATTATTGCCAATTAACACGGTGATTGAAATGATGTTTAAGTGTTGTGGCGCGCTAGACTTTGCTGCGCGTCAGGGCATTATTCATCGTGACATTAAACCAGCCAATATTATGCTTACTAAAGAGGGTGAGATTAAAATTACTGACTTTGGTGCAGCCCTCATGTTGAATATAGACCAAACCCAAATGGGTGGTGTGGGCTCCCCTGCTTATATGTCTCCCGAGCAAATTTCTGAAGGCACACTTACCCATCAAACCGATATTTACTCGCTAGGTGTAGTCATGTTTAAAATGTTAACAGGACGTTTACCTTATGAGGCAGACTCAACTTATGCGCTCATGCAAAAAATTGTCACCGAACCACCGATAGATATTCGTCATTTGAACGCTGGCCTTCCTGAAACACTTTGCAAGATTGTCCACCGTGCTATTGAAAAAGAGGTAGAGAAACGCTACGTAAAATGGTCTGAATTTGCAGATGATCTTGCCGCTTTTGTGTCACCCAAAACCAAAAACAACCAAGAGATGCAAGACTCTGAGAAATTTAATATGTTAAAAAGCTTGCCATTTTTTAGTGAATTTACCGATGTAGAAATATGGGAAGTGATGCGGATTAGTCAGTGGGCTAAGTTTCCAACTGGTAAAATTTTGATGAAAGAAGGCGATATTGGTAGCTCGTTTTATATGCTGACTGAGGGCGAAGTTTATGTCACAAAGATGGGTAAAATGCTCACGCTTTTAAATAAAGGCGACTGCTTTGGTGAAATGGCCTATATCGACAAAGAACAGTCTAAACGCAGTGCTAGTATAGTGTCTGGCACACCTGTCACTCTCATTAAAATCAAGTCTACTGCTTTAGCAGAAGCCTCAGATAACCTGCAACTTAAATTTAACCGTATGTTTCTAAAAACCTTAGTCAAACGCTTAGCTCTGGCAAATGCAGAGCTTGCCTCGCTTGTCGCTTAAGCATGTTACAAAGCTTGCCAATCCACTATTTTAGCAGCTTGACCACAGTAATTGCCCGTTTCATCTAGCAGATTCCAAACAGTAGCATTTTGGATTAAAAACCTTGCACCGTTACTGGCAATACGTACCCCTGCATAATTTGCAATGAAGCCATGTTGGTTTACTTGAACAAGCAAAGCCTCGCGTTCTGCTTGGTTGATGATTTCAGCAGAATTTCTGGAAGGTAAGCGGGTAAATTCTTGCCAATCATAAGCAAATACTTTTAAGGCAAGCGCATTACCATAATTAAATATTGGATCTGCTTCAGTACCATGAGAAACCACTGCAAACGGTGCTTGCCATAAACATTTAACATCAATATTGGCAATCAAAGGCTTACCCGTCCAATGTTGGTAACTTTTACATAAAATTAGGGTTTGCCGTTGCAAAAAATCATGACAACTTGGAATAAGTAATGAGTGCTCTGACATGTTGTTTTGCGTATAAAATTGCATTATACGCAAAACAACATTTCAAAGACTAGATAACAGAAATTGCGGTATGGCTCACCACTTGATTTCTACCTTGACTTTTAGCGATGTACAACGCACTGTCAGCGGCAGCTAGCATACCTTTAAAGTCGAAACCTACTTCTGAAGAACAGCTTACTCCTGCACTGACGGTAAAACGTTCTTTTACTTTTCTAATTTCAATATCTGTTTTTGAGAACTCTTGGCGAATACGCTCTGCAAGCGCGGTCGCTTCCGCCTCTTCTGTATTGGGGCAAATCACACAAAACTCTTCACCACCATAGCGGCCAAACACATCTCCTGCTCTAATTTCATACTTCACTGTTTCAGCAAATACTTTGAGCACTTCATCCCCAACAGGATGCCCATGTTCATCATTCACTTCTTTAAAGTTGTCCAAATCAAGCACGATAAGCGACATATTCTTATTAATTCTGCTGCAATTAGCTCTTAGCATTTCAGCTGCATCCATTAAACCACGTCGATTAAATATATTGGTAAGCTCATCCACCATGGCCATATTGCTCAATTTTAGGGCATGTTTTTGATGCATCATCACCATAAAACACAATGAGGTAAACAATAGTTTGAGGGTGCCTGCAAAGCTGAACAAATTATCAATATTTGTAATATTTGCCGCGTGTCGGGTATCTCCAGCTGATACACCCAAAGTACTTAATCCGCGCCACAACATTAATAAGCCCATGGATAAAAAGAAAGCAGCATTCAGTTGCGTCACCGTTTTATTGGGTAAAAATCTTGTATTAAATAATACATAGGCACAACTTAAATCCACATAGGCAATAATGAGATAGTTAAACGCATAGATTGCATACAAATTAAAGCCAGCTTTGCTCATAAAAGTATTGCTAACTAATAACAACACTATCACCCCTATCACAGGTCTAAAGTCAGTTGGATTATTATTAAACTTTTGCAAACCAATTAAATTGAAACTTAAGCCGCCTGCAATCAGTAAATTAACAGTTGAGGTGATGACTATGTCTTGATTTAAGTTAAATGTAAGCAATAATAGGCCAGCACTCACCAGCACATTAGCGAGTACCCAGTACTCTACGCCCGCAACATCTCTTAAAGTTTCACGTGTAATGAATAAAAAGAAGGTCACTATCAAACATAGTGCAATATTCATAAACGCTATAGTATTTAAATCAAGTGCTATCACAATTTTTCCTAACTTATAACTTAATATGCATTAAAAAATAATCAATGTCTATTTAATAAATAATAATTTACTGCTAGCTTAACCCATCACTAATCGCTAAACTTCTTACAATTTTTTGCAAGTTAGCCTTTAGTTTTTGTCATGTTAAGCCATCTAAATTCCCCGCAACGTGAAGCCGTTAAATATCTTGATGGCCCATTACTTGTTTTAGCAGGTGCAGGTAGCGGTAAAACACGCGTTATTACCCAAAAAATCGCCTATTTAATTCAACAATGTGGTTATCTTCCGCGAGAGATTGCAGCTATCACCTTTACTAATAAAGCTGCTAACGAAATGAAAGAACGCGTTAGCCAATTATTAGTCAATGAAAGCAGTAAAGGACTCACCGTTGCCACTTTTCACTCTTTAGGAATGCAAATCCTACGCCAAGAGGCTAAAGCGTTGGGTTACAAGCCACAATTCTCTATTTTAGACTCTGCTGATAGCTTTAAAATATTGGCGGATATCCTTGCTACGACTGATAAACAGCTACTTCGCAAAACACAATGGCAAATTTCAGCATGGAAAAATGCGATCATCTCGCCAGACCGCGCCAAAGCTGAAAGTGTCGAAGAATTGACACATGCGTCGGCAAAAATATATCAACTTTATCAACAAACGCTCAAAGCCTATCAGGCTGTGGACTTTGACGATTTAATCAAACTGCCAGTGGAATTGTTTGATGCTCATACCGACATTCTAGACAAATGGCAACGTAAACTTAAATATTTACTGATTGATGAATACCAAGATACCAACGCCTGCCAATATAAGCTAGTGAAACAACTCACAGGAATTACTGGCAACTTTACAGCGGTTGGCGATGACGACCAAGCCATTTATGGCTGGCGTGGTGCTGATGTAGAAAATTTACGTCAACTCACGCATGATTTTTCACGCTTAAAAGTGATTAAACTAGAACAAAATTATCGCTCAACAGTACGTATCTTAAGAGCTGCTAACCAAGTAATTGCTAATAACCCTAAACTATTTGAAAAACAATTATGGAGTGAACTCGGCACAGGGGATTTAATACAAATCACCGCCGCTCGTGATGAAGAGCACGAGGCAGAATCGGTGGTGATGAAATTAATGGCGCATAAATTTGAGCATCGCACGCACTACAATGACTATGCCATTTTATATCGTGGCAACCACCAAGCGCGCGTCTTTGAACAACATTTACGTAACCATAAAATTCCTTATACTATTTCTGGTGGACAATCCTTTTTTGATAAAGCGGAAATTAAAGATATTGTGAGTTATTTAAGACTCATTGCTAATGAAGATGATGATCCTGCTTTTATTCGCGCTGCAACAACGCCTAAAAAAGGGATTGGTAGCACCACACTTGAACGTTTAGGTGATTATGCGCGCATTCATCAGATGTCATTATTTGCGGCTGCATATGAAGGCGATTTTCAGCGTGAACTTGGGGCAAGGCAGTTAGAAGATTTGCTCACTTTCTGCCAGTTTATAAGTAGAATTCAAGAACGCGCTAGTAAAGACCCTGCGGGTGAAGTACTAAAAAGCATGATGGATGCGATTCAATATGAAGCCTATCTATACGATACTGAAGACCCCAAACCTGCCGAAAGCAAATGGAAAAACGTTTTAGATTTTATTACATGGCTCACCAAAAAAGGTGATGGTAATGCGGGTGAAGATGATGGCAGAAACTTGCTTCAACTCACACAAATGGTATCCCTCATGAGTATGCTTGAAGGTCGAGAAGATGGCGAACCTGATGCAGTAAAATTGAGCACCTTGCATGCCGCCAAAGGTTTGGAATATGGGCATGTATATTTGATAGGTTGTGAGGAAGGCATACTGCCCCACCGCGAGAGTATTGATACGGGCAAGGTAGAAGAAGAACGTCGATTAATGTATGTGGGCATAACCCGTGCGCAAAAGTCGCTTAATATTTCATGGTGCCGCAAACGTAAACGTGCGGGAGAAACAGAAGCCTGTGAACCTAGCCGCTTTATTGAAGAGTTACCCACAGATGATATCCGCCATTTTGGCGCTGCTAATCAAGATCCAGCCGCTAGTAAAGAAATGGCCAAAGAAAAAATGGCGCAAATTCGTGCCATGTTAGGAAAATAATGCCTTATATCACCTTAGATAATGCCTCACTTGCCTTTGGGCACCATGCACTTTTGGATCAAGCCGCTTTTCAACTTGACCCTGGTGAGCGTGTTGGCTTAATCGGTCGCAATGGCGCTGGTAAATCAAGCTTACTGAAAGCGATTGCGGGTGAAATCAAACTAGATGATGGCATTGTTTGGCGCGCGCCTAGCGTGCGTATTGTCTATGTACCACAAGAACCCGCACTCGATGCTAGCCACACTATTTATGAAGCAGTAGCTGAAGGCTTGGGAAACATGCAAAAGATATTGGTGCAATATCATGCCATTACCCATGCCATGAGTGAAGCCGATGCAGATTTTGAAGTACTCATGCCGAAAATGGAGGCACTACAGCATGAGTTAGATGCGCAAAGTGGCTGGGATATGCAAAGCCGTGTAGAAACAGTCCTCAGCCGTTTAAGTCTTGATGCGGATGCCTTAGTATCCACGCTCTCAGGAGGTTGGCGTAAGCGTGTGGCATTAGGTCGTGCGCTGGTAGCAGAACCAGAAGTACTGTTGCTCGATGAGCCAACCAACCATTTAGATTTACAAGCCATTGAATGGCTTGAAGACCTGTTACTTGGATTTAAGGGTGCGGTACTTTTTATTACCCATGACAGACGTTTTTTAGACAAACTAGCAACCCGTATTACTGAGCTAGACCGTGGCAAACTGACAGATTTTGTGGGCACCTATAGCCAATATCAAATTAAAAAGGCAGAGCTACTAGAAGTAGAAGCGACGCACGCCGCTAAATTCGATAAAGTGTTGGCACAAGAAGAAGCATGGATACGTCAAGGCATCAAAGCACGCCGTACACGCAACGAAGGTCGAGTACGTCAACTTGAAAAGTTGCGTTTAGAGCGTGCCGCGCGCCGTGAGCGCCAAGGCAATGTTAAACTCAATTTAGATGCAGGTGAGCGTTCTGGCAAACTGGTAGCTGAGCTTGATAATGTAGTAAAAGCATATGGCGATAAGGTGCTGATTAAAGGCTTTAGCTCGCGCATTTTACGTGGCGACCGTATTGGCTTACTTGGCCCTAATGGTATAGGCAAAACCACCCTACTCAAGCTGATTTTGGGCGAAGAAGAAGCCGATAGTGGAAAAATTCAGCGTGGTACCAATATGCAAGTTGCCTATTTTGACCAAATGCGCGAACAATTGAATGAGGAAGCAACACTTGCCGATACTATTAGTCCAGGTTCAGATTTTGTAGAAATTGGTAATGAGCGTAAGCATGTCATCAGCTATTTAGAAGACTTTTTATTTCCGCCACAACGTGCACGCTCACCAGTCAAATCTCTATCGGGCGGAGAACGTAACCGCTTATTACTTGCACGCTTATTTGCTCGCCCTGCCAATGTGTTGGTATTAGATGAACCCACCAATGACCTTGACATTGACACCTTAGAATTATTGGAAAGCCTACTTCAAGAGTATCCTGGTACCTTATTTTTAGTCAGCCATGACCGAGCATTTTTAGAAAATACTGTCACACAAGTGATTGCTTTTGAGGGTAATGGCATTCTCACCGAGTTTGGTGGTGGATACGATGATTGGTTTAGATTCAACCAACAACGCACTATGCAAATAGAAACACAGAATAAGCCAGCAAGCACTAAAGCGCCAGTTAAAGAGTCTGAACCAAAAGCCAAGCAAAACAAGCTTAGTTTTAAAGAGCAAAAAGAACTTGAAGCATTACCTACTGAAATTGAAGCATTAGAAACCGAGCAAACCAGCATCAATTTGCAGCTAGCAGATGGCAATATTTACAAGCAAAACCCCGAACTTGTCAAAACACTGCAAGCAAAGATTAATGTTATTGAAAATTTAATTGCAGAGAAAATGGTGAGATGGGAATTCTTAGAAAGCAAACATCAATAAGCGCCTAATCTAATGCGGGTAAACCATGCAGCGCTCTAGCCTTTAAACACTCGTCTGAACCTGCTTCAAACGCACGACACGTGCTTGAGCGTTGCGAATATATAGAGCAACTGACAGCCTTTCCAATTTCACCATCAAGGGCCACACATCTTGTCGGTTTATATTCTGTACCGCGCATACACACTAAATGAGGGGTAAGTTGCGTGGTTAAGTTTGTTGGTACGACACCATTAGGATGTTCATCGGTTTCAGACCAATAAAATGACACTCTATAGGTTGCGCAACATGCGCCACAATCTAAGCAATTGTCTGACATGATAATATCACTCTAACCATTTCAAAAAAATTACATGATTTGGTGCCCCCGACACGAATCGAACGTGTGACCCTCCCCTTAGGAGGGGGCTAAATAAGTATTATACTATTGATTTATTTAATTAAATTATAAACTTAATATGCGTTTTTATCTGTAAATACCAAAAAAATAGTTTTAAAAATAATTTTCATATCTAAACATAGAGACCATTTATTTAAATACTCTAAATCGTATTCAATTCGCGATTTCATCGCAGCAACTGATTGAGTTTCACCTCGAAATCCATTCACTTGAGCCAAACCAGTGATTCCTGGTTTGACCTTATGCCTTACCATATAACCTTTGATTAATTTCCTATATATCTCATTGTGGCTAATTGCATGAGGTCTAGGTCCTACAATACTCATTCTACCCTGCAAGACATTGATAAATTGTGGTAACTCATCAAGCGAAGTTCTTCTTATAAACTTTCCAAATTTAGTCACTCTAGTATCATTTACTTTGGCTTGCACCACATGCTCTCCATCTTCAGAAACGTTCATGGATCTAAACTTATACACTGTAATTTCGCGACCATCTAATCCGTATCGTCTTTGCTTAAATAAAATAGGGCCAGACGAGCTGAGTTTCACGCCAATGGCTATAATAATTAGTAAAGGCAATATGAGACATAAGATGAAACTGGCGAACACCATGTCGCTTAAGCGTTTAATCATGCCGTTAACGCCCGTAAATGGGGTTTCACACATAGCAACAATTGGCATGCCGTTGATGTCATCAATTCTAGCCTGAATTAAATCGGCCATAAAAAAATTGGGTACAAAATAGATAGAAGCCGTAGTGTCTTTTAAATCATCTAATAACATCAAAATTTGGCTATGTAGAGACGGTGGTAGCGCGATATAAATGATATCAATGTCGTGCTGCCTGACATAATTCGGCAAAGCTTCAATACCGCCTAAAAAAGGGCTACTTAAATGGGCGTTATTCAACTGTTCAGACTGCGCAGATTGCTCATCCAGCACATCAAAGAAACCTTTTATTTCAACGCCTAGCGTTACGCTGGCATTGATTCGGTCATAAAGTTGGTGACTTAATTCGTTAACACCTACAATCACTGCTGATTTTTTTATGTAGGCAAGGTAATGTTGGCTGGTTAAATAATAGTTAGCCACCACATGCGAGCAAATTAATACTGCTGGAGTAACGCTTAACCATAAGCAAGTAACATTGATGGGAAAACTATCTAAATAGCCTGTTACGTAACCAAACAACAGCAAAATACTTACCATTGATAACCATTGCGTGAGTGTTTGCCCCACTTCTCTTAAAAGGTTTTTAGAGCCTTGCCAACTGCCAGGAAAACTCAAAGCAAATAAGATGATGATTAATACAATGTATTGAGAGGTAAGCTTGCCTTCAATGCCAACCACAATGAATATCAATGTCATGATAATCATTACAGGGTCAATGAGTATTCGGATTAACTGATGATGGCTTAAGGCGCGATTAAAACTAAGCTGTTGCTGAAATTTCATGACGCATGCACAACTTAATGATGAAATTTTGATGGTACCTAGATTTCATGACAATCACATGATGAAAGATGGCGTAAACGCCACTCTTTCATCATTAGTAAGTGGCTGATTGATACTCGCGTAATGTTTTCATGGCAATTTTATGCCAATTAAATTCGTCGCTTACCCAATTCAGAATAGTTGCTCGCTCATCAACTGATTGATGTGAGAGTTGCATCTTATATGCTAATAAGTCTGCTAATTGCGGCACGTTGCCCAATTCAAAATAACAAGCTTGTGAAAGACCAACTTCGAGATTGGCCGGAATTCGACTGGCAATGGTGGGTAGACCATAACTTAATGATTCAAGTAATGAAATGGAAAGCCCTTCATGTGACGATGGCAACACAAACACAGCAGCATGTTGATACAAACTGGCTAATGTTTCACCCGTTTGAAACCCTGTTAGGACGATATTTTTATTTTTAGCCGCTTCATTTTTTACATTGACCACATATTGGTCAGGATGGTCTGACTCACCCACCAATACCAATTTAACATCACTCAAATTCGCTAAATTAAAGGCGTTAATTAAATCAAGATGGCGTTTTTCAGGTACAAATCTACTCACCATCAAGATATACTTATTTTTCTCAATGCCAAATGATTGAATGAATGATTCAGACGCTGGCTCAGTTGGCATGACCACGCCATTTGAAATATAGGCCGAATACACCCCATGCTTACGAACCACTAAATCACGAATGACTTTGGAAACGACAATTCTGCCATTTGAAAAGCGCATTCCCATCCATTCACCCAACTGCAATATTTTACGTGCAAAAAATCCCCATTTTTGCCTTTCGTAATCCGCACCGTGATGGGTAACTACTACTCTTAACCCTAACAATCTTGCTAGTGGTGTCATCAACGCTGGGCCAATTGCATGAATATGTAAAATATCTGGGCGCTTAACAGCAGCATACAACACACCTAAAAATGAATGCAAAATGGCTTCTAGACCTTTTTGCTTAGGCGCCCAAATGCTTGTAAATTTAATACCGCCCCACTCTTTACCTTCACTGCCTTGATGGTAAGGTGAGCGCACAATCACTTCAACATTACAGCCAAGTGACACCAGTAAAGGTGCTAAATTTTCTGCATGTTTTTCCACGCCACCTTGTACATTAGGAAACCCTCTTAACCCCATCATCATTACATTTAATGGTTTTTTTGTTTGCGTTTTTTCTCTAACAAAAATATCTGCATAACTCATATCAGGTTCTGCATTAACATCTAAGTTAAACGGCATAAGCGTTGATTGTGAGTTAGCGTTGGATAGACCGTTCATTGCATAGACTGGTGAGTTAACTGATTTAAACAAGGTTTCAATGATTTGAGAAATTGCTAAATTTGATTGAAATGTATTAATTGAATTAGATACGAATGTTTGAGAAAAACGCATTCCACTATTTTTAAGTGATTTGCTACGAGCCAACAATCTAGCTAATAAATTCTCCACTTCATCCCCTTAAATACATCTTGATTAATTGTGTGTAATGATGCGTTTTTCTAGTTGCATTAAGATTATCCATACAGACTTTTATCTAGTCCTAATGGACTATATTTTGTAAAAGTTGGCTCGATTCAAAAACGCAATGTTTAAGGTATTTTTGCAACAAAACCATGTGGATTGCTGGACTGCCATCGCCACGCATCTTGGCACATTTGTTCTAAATCCCGTTTTGCCACCCAGCCAAATAAATCTTTGGCAAGTTGTGGGTCAGCATAATTCACGGCAACATCGCCTTGTCGCCTAGGGTGAAACTCAAAAGGAATCTGTTTTTGCGATACTTTTGCAAAGGCGTTAATAACATCCAATACGCTGTAACCCTTACCTGTACCTAAATTGACGGCGATTAAACCCTGATGACTACTTAAATACTTCACTGCTTCTAGGTGCCCATCGGCCAAGTCCATGACATGGATGTAATCGCGCACACCGGTGCCATCTTTTGTGGCGTAATCGTTTCCAAATACTCGGAGTGTTGGCAACTGACCAATGGCGACTTTTGTCACATAAGGTAATAAGTTGTTAGGTATACCGTTGGGATTTTCACCAATCAATCCACTAGCGTGCGCGCCAATTGGATTAAAGTAGCGCAAGATACAAATGCGCCATGTGTCATCCGATTGATGTAGGTCTCTTAAAATGTCTTCAATCATCAACTTTGAACGACCATAAGGATTGGTTGCACTTAAGGAAAACCCCTCTTTAATCGGCAATGTCGCTGGGTCACCATAAACAGTTGCGGATGAACTAAAGACGATAGACTTCACGTCGAACTCTGTCATGACTTCAAGCAGGTTTAAACTGCCTTGCACATTATTGTCATAATATTTAAGGGGAAACGCGTTGGACTCCCCTACTGCCTTGAGCCCAGCAAAATGAATGACTGAAGAAATAGCATATTGCTGAAATAGCGAGCGCATCAGGTCTTTGTCACGTACATCACCCTCGATAAACGGAAAATCAACGCCAGACATACGTTGCACGCGCCGAATAGATTCCATTTGACTGTTCGAAAAATTATCAACCACGACAATTTGTTGACCATCTTCTATTAATTGCAAACAAGTGTGCGAGCCAATAAAACCAGCGCCGCCCGTGACTAATATCGACATGCTGTATTCCAAATAAACAACTTGAAACAAGCATAAAGGATGAGTGCGATAGATTTAGGCCAAAAAATAGTCCGAAATAACTATTGACACGATTGAAATCTTTTTAAATTTTAAAAGATTGACAAGATTTTTTGCGATAACGTTTGCCAGTTATAGTGTTGATTTACATGTGAAATCGTTTGTTTATGCATTTCATGCATGCGATCTTTATCTGCTAATAAGGTCACAATCGCGGTAGCCATATCGGCAATATTGTTTGGCGGGACCAAATAACCAGTTTCACCTGGCACAACCAACCCCTCGTAAAATGAAAAATCCCACGCAATCACTGGCAGCCCCATTGCCATTGCCTCTAGGCAAGTGCCTGGCAGACCCTCGTAATAAGAGGTCGACACATATACTTGGCTCTGTTGATAATATTGCTTCATCGATGCAAAACTCACCTTACCAGTCAATGTAACTTGTTGTGCGCGAGATGCAAGATGGCTATTGACGTAGGCATCATCATCGCCATAGCCTACAATCAAAATCTTAATATCTGGCTTCTGTTCAATTAATTGATTACATAAATCGACAACCGCCCTGCTCCCTTTTCGCACTTCAATTCGGCCGCTAAAAATTACGTCAAACTGTTTTTTAACTGCTTGGTCTTGATGAAACAATGCAATATCCACACCATTGGCAATCACCTCAATTGGTTTATTAATACCATAAGAAATCAACTCCTGTTTTCCTTGTTGCGTCAATGTGATTATTTTTGTTGCTTGTTTAAAAATACGCAACTCCATCCATTTTTTGATTGCAATCTCAAGATTGGACCATTGACTATCAAAGTATTTTGTTTGGTAAAACTGCCCAGACATACCAATGTAGGTGGTGTGCGCAGTGAGGATGATTGGCACTTTTTTACCTAATAATAAGCCGGGGATGAGTGGTGGGATATGTAAATTAACAAATTGAATTTTTCTTTGCTTATGCAATTCATGCACAATTTTTTTTGCTTTAAGCGTCCAAAAATACAAATTAAAACGATTAGAAGTAAACGGTAAATGTATTAGCTCCACATTTTTATAATGGCGCTCTACCCTTAACTCATCGCCAGTAATCACATAAATGGTTGGGTGAAGTGGTGGCAAATTAGCTAGAAATGAATCAAGATAACGTGCGATTCCGCCAACACCATAAAATTGAGGATAAACAATTGCAATCATATTAAGATTTCTTTAATAGTTTGAGTCAATTTAGCTAAACAAGATTAATGTTTAAGGAGCAAATGGGTTTCGAGTTCCGCCACCAATCGCTCCCATGAATAGCCATGCAATATATGTTCGCGTGCTGTGAAGCCAATCTGAAGTTTTAAATGATTATCTTGTAGCATATTCACTAATGCAGTTTTGAGGACTTGAACCTCATTTGGCTTTACTAACACACCATTAATACCGTCTTTGATAACTTCAGGCACTCCACCAACCGCTGAACTGACTAAACAACTCCCTGATGCCATGGCTTCTAACACCACTAAGGGGCAAGGGTCTTGCCAAATAGATGGCAACACAACAATATCTGCCACAGAGTAAAGGTACTTGAGTTTTTCATGTGGAATATATCCCGTGAACATAATTTGTTCACTAATGGGTTTTGCTAGGTCAATCAAATATTGCTCATAGCGAGTTTTTGTAGCGCCTTCAAAAAAAGAACTGCCCACAATGATGAGTTTGGTGTCTGGTAACTGTTGGTGAACCTGTTCAAATGCCTGAATTAAGACATGTACGCCTTTAATTTCTGTAAGCCTACCAACATAAAGCAAATGCTTTTTATTGGTTTCTAACCTAACAATATCAATTAATTGTTCAACAGCTTCTTCACCATAAGGCTTAAAAATTTCAGGGTCTGTGGCATTAAAAACCACTACAAATTTATTGGCATATTCAGGAAATTGCTGTATCGCAGAACGTCTGATGTAATCACTGACACAAATAATAGAATCTACTTTTTTGAGTGCATAGCGATAAAACAGCTTAAACATTGGCATGGTTAAATGCTCATTATGCATATGCAGAATGACTTTTTGTTGGGGATATTGGTGTAGAAAAAACAATAAATTAGGTTCGTTATGAATGACCACCACATCAAAGTTACGTACTTTTTTTGCTACTCTTAAGCCGTATGAAGCAACGTTCTGAATTTTTGCAAGGTAACGTAAGGGGTTACGCCATGTAAATTTATCTTTTAAACGTAAAAAAAAACGCTCTGTGATTGTCCAAGGAATTGTTAAGTAGTGAATACCTTCAAAACCTCTGGTATTAGCAGGTCTTGAAACGATACTAATATCAAACTTCTCTTGGTTTAAGCGCTTTGAAGCCTCATGCACCCAATGTTCTACCGCTCCACCTTTTACTGGGGGCACAGGCAACAATTCGGGAACTACTATTACAAGGCTAGTCTTTTGAGTTGAATTTGTTTGCATCTAAGCTACACGCCAACCTCAAAATAGGTGGTTGCTCCATGGGATAGCTTGCTAATGTCTAACTCAAAAATAATACCTTCATCCGATTTTTTAGATGTAATTAAGTCTTTGCGTTGTCCTTTTAGATTGAGTGAGTAGACTTTTAAGTTGTTATTGTTGATTGTTTTTAAAGCTAGCTTAACCTTATTTGCGCGTATGAGTATAGGTGATACACCTAAGTCTGTAGCAATTGTTTCATCATTATCAGCAAATCGCATCCGACTATTACGAGCATCAGTCGAAAGCACAATCAACATACGTTGGCTCGATGCTAATGTTTGATTATCCATCGCTGATACAGCGACTAACGCAGGGCTATCCGCAGAGATAATAGAAAGTTGATTCAAACGAACTGGCTCTGGTGAATCAAACACAATAGCCTCAGTTTTGTCTGTGATAACAGTCAGTTGTTTTTTGCTGGCATCAAGAACAATTTCGTTAGTATCGCTTTGGTATATTTTACCTGCTGCGTC
>CAYXGE010000003.1:24377-25650 GCA_964464435.1 uncultured Methylophilaceae bacterium | reverse complement strand
TTTCCTAAATGTGCGCTTTTATCAAAAGCATCCTTTTGACCAAATCGAACGGCAATATTGTGCTTAGCTGGTGCAACATCACCACGTAAAAATAGCAATGCAGATAAGGTCTCAGTTGCACGAGAAATGGGGTCTGTACCCACCGCAAAAGGATTAATAAAGGTTTTGCGACCAATGGTAGGCGCATAACTTAAATCGACTGCGCCAGAGTGTTGGCAAAAGCCATCCCAACTTTGTAATGCCGCATAGGCAGGCAAGGCAAGGCCATTTTCACGTCGATATTGATTCCAGAATACTTGACCATGCTCAGTCACGGTATAGGCCTTACCTAAGTGTTTTGCTGAAGCAAGTTCTCTAATGTAGGCTGCGCTATCAAGTAACATGCTATCTTGACGCACCTTTATTTGGTTGTTGCTTAAATAATCTGGATGGGCAAAATAATTATGCATATCTACCCATGCAAATTGACCGCGGCTCGCTTGGGATTGTGGTGAATGCCATACGTTATAACTGGTCACCAATCCACGATAACCTTGGGTTCTTAAGTAACTGGTCATCCATCTTGCTGTTGATTGTTCTGTCTCAAGAAAAAATTGCTGGGTATCAGCCATACGACGCGATGTCCATGAATCGGGCCTTGGAAAATTAACATTATTTTTATCCAAATCTTCGTCTTTCTTAAGTTCATTGCCCCAAGCATTCTTAAGCGATTGATTATTTTTATATTTTAATTTTAACCATTTGCAAAATTGAGGTTTTAAACTAGCATCTACCCCCATACGATTAACAAACACAAGATTCCCCTCATTTACTAGTATCAACCCTGCTAAAGTAGGATCTTTTAAAATACTCATGCCTGTGTAGGGATTTGTACTGCCGTACATTGTTGATATAAGCGCTTTCCAATGCCTTTGTTTTTCTGCATCAAAATAAACGCCTTTATGTAAGCCTTTTTTTCCTATCCATCGCTCATTAACATTGCCATAGCCACCATTATCATTACTTAAACCATTTAAAATAAGATAAATACCATTTCGCTTCAAAGCACTTACCAAATAATAAAATCGGTCTAATTGCTCAGGGTTATAGTCGAAATCGGCTTTGCGACCTTCCATGAGCGTTGATTCAACAAAATCCAGTCTTACCATATTGTAACCATGCATACGGTACTGTTTAACATACTGATCCGTTAGTTCATGACTAGGGAAACCACCTAAGCCAACCCCAAAGCCTAAAGAACCAATTAAAAATCGCACAGGTTTATCTGGTTGAT
>CAYXGE010000003.1:15414-24277 GCA_964464435.1 uncultured Methylophilaceae bacterium | reverse complement strand
TCTCTAATGAGATGTCTTTAACTGGCACCCATTCATTGATGGCAAACACAGAAGAGCAAGTCAGCAACTCTATTAAAAGTACAGATAATGAAATACTAAAATATTTAAGATTGTTCATATGGATTCACTTTCTTACATTATCAAAGCTATAAAAAAATAAGCCAGGAATCACTGCTAACAAACATAAAATGAATATTGACCAACGATTAAATCTTGCTCGCTTCATAAAATTAAAATCACCTGCATGTAAGCTATATCTGACATATAACAATGCCCACTTGATAAAAGTGAATGGATCATGCCAAAAGTAATGAAAATCGCGATTCATCATTTGCAAAAAATAGTCTTTAACTAAGGCTTTTCTCTTAGGATTTGCTTTTGTAATTTGATTACCCGAGTCTTGATAAAAAATTCTTAGTGGTTCATTAATACAACGGATTTTGTAGTCTTTAGCGATGGCATCCCAAACAATGTTTTCAGGAACAAAGCGTACTGAAATATCCTCAGGAAAAGGATATTTTTTTAATATTTCTGTGCGATGAAAACCCCAAGTTTCTCCACGTTTTTTATATTTGTAACGCAACTCTAGGGCATTCGTATCTAGGGGATGCTCTTTAAAAGCATCACCACAAATATTACCGTTCTCAAACTGACATAAAGTGACAATACCTGTGAACTGCTCTCGTTCTTTATCAGGAATTTTTTGCCACCAAAATAGCATCTTCTCTAAGGCATTTGGTACAAATGCATCATCAGAATCTATAGGTAAAAATAGACTTCCTCTTGCCAACATGACGCCACGATTGAAGGCAATATGCTTTCCATAATTAGGTTGCTGCTTGTAAATGATAGAAAAATCACTATTTGCCTGCCATTTTTTAATCAACTCGTCAGTGTTATCCGTGGATCCATCATCCACCACTACCCATTCAAAATTTTTTATGGTCTGTTTAAGCAAGCTCTCGTAAACTCTGTGAAGCGTGTGTGCTCGGTTAAAGGTCGGGGTAAATACTGTTACCAAAGGCGTGTTTCTAATAGCATTCATACAAAAGCAATCTACCTTGGTAAGGCAATAATAAATGGATAAGAATCAACAGGGAGCGCTTCAATAAGCTTAACCTCGTAACTCAATCCAAACATCAGCCTAAGCAATACTACCATGCCTGAATGAATAGCTTTTGGAAGGCCTGCAGGCAGATTAGGACTTGGTGAAACTACTGCAAACTTGGAATATCCAATTGATTTTAAATACTCATAAACCAAAGATTTTCCATCCGTAAAATTTTCAATCTGCTGCTCAAACAAAATGACTGGTTGATCTCGCAGAAGTGTATCTTTAGCGCCATGTAAGACAGATAGTTCATGTCCCTCAACGTCAATTTTGATAAGTCCAAGTTTCCCATTAAATTGGTCAGATAGACTGTCTAAGGTTTTAAGATGAATTTCTTGTTGAGAATTACTTCGATACGTATTGTCAGTAGACAAATGTGAACCGCCAACATTTGCGCTGTTAATATTTAAGTATGCAACTCGGTTTGAATCAGAAAGACCTACGTTAAAACATTGAATATCATCCACCAGTTCAGCATTAAGACTCAGCACTTTGAAAGTTCTTAAATTAGGTTCAAAGCTAAACACTTTGCGGTAGTATCTTCTAAAGAAAACACTGTGATTACCAATGTTTGCGCCAACATCAGCAGCATAGCCATGTATATAATCATGTTCACTCAAGTAATTAAAGGTCGCAATCAACTCCTGACGTTCATATAATCCTTTTAAGTTAATTTGATGTCCGATAAAGTCAAAGGTATATGCTACGAGTTGCTTTTCGCCATTAGCAATATGCTTTAACGAGCAAGTGTTCAGAAACTTGCAAACAATTGAACGAAATACCGTTTTAATAAACTCAAGGCGACCCAAGTAATTACGATACAGAACATGACTCGAAGAATGCGTTGCCATTGATTTCCCTATGAAAAATTAGCCATTTGCTCAAGCAAGACAAATGACAATCATAGTAAAGTTTTATGACAGTTTTGAGATGAGCTTGTAATAAGTTTGATAAAGATTTGAGGCAAGTTGCGCGTAGCCTCTGACTTGCGTCACATAGGATAATCCTTTTTGACGCATGTCCTCTCTAATATCAGCATTATTAAGCAATTGAAGCGTTGCTTGAGCAAATGATTCAGGTGTTAGAGGCACACAAAGTGCGGCACCACTCTCTTTTGCAACTTGAGCCTGGTCTGGGTTATCGTTCATTACAACAGGTAATCCTAATGCCATATACTCCACCGCTTTTGTTGGTGAGCCCATATCCAATAAATACCCTCGTGGAATTGGCGATAATCCTACTTCAGCCGCTACTACATAGCGCCATGCTTCTTGCATGGGCAACCAACTTGTCCATAGCACAACGTCTGATACATTTAAACGTTTTGACTCTTCTTTTAGCCAGCTACGATGCTGAGTATCTTCCGTATCCCCAACTAAGACTAATAACACGTTAGGGATATGCTCACGAACAATCGCGAGCATACTAAATAATACTTCGATTTGTCTAACGCGATCTAACGTACCAAGATATACCAATACGCGCTTATTTCTGAGTGCAACATCTTCGCTCGGAGTAATATTCATTTGCGTTGCCTCCAAATCAACACCCATTGGTACAGCCGTCATTTTATTGGTTGGCACTCCTTGCTTAGCCACCATTTCAAGCATTTTTTCTGATTGAACAAAAATATGTTTTGCACGTGGAAGTATGAATTGATACAGCAATACTTTGCCAATAGCCCCCTGTAACAATGGAAACCAATAACGCATACCAGCGCCAATGCCTCGTGCTTTTGCACGTTGAATCTGACCTTCTGATTGAGGATAAGATAACCAGTAAAAAAAAGGTTTTTTTCTAATTTTGCATATCAAAATAGCAACAATAGCAATAATCGTCATATCTCTTACTTGCACCGCATCATAGTCATTGTAATCAGATGTGAGTAAGATTTTGCACTGATGTAAAAACTTTAAGATATATTGTGCTGCACGGTATTTTGGCACTCGGCATAAAATAGTTTTACCGCCTGACCATGGTTTTACTTCTGTAGAATATACATCTTGCTCTGTCACTAAGTCTGAGAATAAGCCTTGGCGAGCTAGATATTTTCCAAATAAAACCGTTAAATCGACTCGAAAGGTTGGCCATTGTTCGCTGGTTAAGAAAAGTAGACGCATAATTAATTCTCGCTAACTACTTAATTGAGTATTGAATTCTTGTTGATGCTCTCTATAAATAAAGGCAGCGTAACCAATTAAAAGTGCAATTAAAATTTCATGTGACATTAAATTAATTTGACTATCAGAATAAAAGAGAAATAATAAGGTAAATGCAATCCCTACTTGTATCGATAAACAATCAGCTTTCACTTTCAGGCTTTGAGTTTGCTGATAGATTTTTGTCAGTTGAATCCACATCACGATAAATACACTTGAATAGGCTAATAAGCCAGCAATCCCTAAATCCCATAAAAGGGTTGAAACCGTAGTTAAATTAATACCATAATTGGCATATTGTTGTGCAATGTGTCCTGTGCTGATGTTTGAACCATATGAGCTTCCTAAGCCATGTCCAAACAAAGTGTTTACTGGGTTATGCCAGCCATGGGAATCAGCCCAAAGTGTCATGACAGTATACCGATTAAGGATATTATCTCCGTAGCCTATACTGCCAACGTTGTATCGCATCACACCATAAAATGCTTCCGTAAAGGTGCTTTCTAATAATCCATACACATAAAAATAAGCAATCACAAATGTCAACATTGCCATGATGCCTAATATTGATAGGGTTTTCTGAAAATCCTGAAATATCCCTTTTCTAAATATGACAATGGTCATTAAAGGAATTAACAAAACAACAATTTTAGTTTCACCAAGAAATAATGGCATCAATATGCATGTCGCCAATAAGATTAACCTTTTGCTAGTTAATAGGCCAAAGCGCCATCTTGAAATTAAAAATGCACTAGCTAATAGCACATAAATCGCCATCATAGCGTTTGGGCTACCTGTATATAAATTTGCACCAAAAGTTCCCGCAACAACATCGGTTGATGAAGCGCCCCAGTTTGCTAAGTTATCACGCTGTGCGACAAGTACGAGTCGTTCATATATAGCAAATGGCAATTGTAATAGTGCTATAAATAATAGTAGTTTTAACCATTGTTCAAAGTCTTTTCGCGTTAATGACAATGTCACAAGTACCAACATTAGCCCAAAAGCTTGGAAGTATCGCCTTAAACCAGTCAATAATTCACCAAAACTATGTAAGTCGACCAAAGTACTAATGATTGCCAAAACAAAAAAAAGTATGAAAAGCCAAACAAATAATGGAATATCTTGTTTAACTCTGAGATTAGCATCAACTAAATTAAAAATACCAGGCACCACCAGCAACATGGCCATGATGGAAATGGCCCATAGGAACTTGTAATAACCAGTGCCAAGCATATCTAGTATCGCTGGGGAAATGAGGCCTAAACCAATCACCAACCAAATCGTTTTTTTTGGTTCTTTTAGTAATATCACTCCTAATACTACGCCTACAGCCAAGCCAAATAACACTAAATTTGCCGTGACTGCGATGGTGCCAAAAATTAATGCAACAAATGATGCCACTATTAATAAAGCAAATTGACTCCATTTCATAGGCAGGTATTTAATCATGTCAATTCTGCTTATTTGGTGATTTAGAATTTATTAACATTTGTTGATGCGTTTGCATCAAAAATGCTGCATAACCTAACAGCATTGAAATAATAATTTCATGCACCAATAAATTGACTTGGCTGTCTGAATAAAATAGAAACAATAGCGTAAAGACAATACCAACTTGAATTGATAAGCAATCAGACTTAATCAGTGGATCAGAACTATGTTGCCATAATTGACTAATTTGAAACCAAGCTACAATAAAAATTGAAACATAGATTAATAATCCTACAACTCCCAAATCCCAAAGAATGGTTGATATTGTCGTTAGTCCAATGCCATAACCAACATATTGTTGTGCGATATGTCCGCCATCAAATGCAGACCCATACGAGCTACCCAAGCCATGTCCAAATAACAAAGGTATGGGGTCATGCCAACCATGAAGACCCCACCAAAACGACATTACAGTTGTCCGATTAAGTAAATTAATACCATAGCCTACATCTTCAATGTTGTATCGAATCATGCCATCTATGGCATGGGTAAAATCACTATCCAACATAATATAAATATATAAATAAGCTAGAAAAGCAGTGACCAATAAAAACAACAGTAATACTGGGATATATTTAGCTGGACTTCTTACTATGTCTTTACGCAGTAAAACAATCGCCATCAGAGGTAACAACACAATCACCACTTTAGTTTCACCTAATACCAATGGAAACAAAAGCAAAAAGCTTAATAAGAGCATTGTTGAGCTTGCGATTAAGCCATTTCGCCACCTAGAAAAAATAAAAACAAAGGCAAGGATAATAAAAATTACCATAATGGAATTAGGACTACCGCCTTGCATGTTTGCCCCCATTGTGCCGGCTACAATATCCGTAGACTCTGCCCCTGACTTGACACCTCCGCGAAGTGGTACCAATATGAACCTTTCAAACAATGCAAATGGAAGTTGCAATAGCCCAAGCGCTAATAACAATTTCAACCATCGATCAAAATCTTTTCTGGTAATGTGCAGTGTGACTAAGGCAAGCATGAGGCCAAAAGTTTGAAAATATCTTTTATACCCCCCAAATAACTCACCAATAGCGTGCATATTTAATGTTGTTGAAATTAATGCAAATATCACAAACAGGATATATATCCAGATAAATACTGGTATTTTTTTTTGTTGCTGCGTATTGAAATTAAATAAATTAAAAACACTGGGAATACATAGCAAAATTGCCATCATAGAAATTGCCCATGATGCTCTTGATAAGCCATGACCAGCCATATCAAAAATTGCAGGCAAACCTAATCCAAGCGCAATCACTAGCCATATCGTTTTTTTGGGGTCTGCCAGCAATATTACGCCAAAAATTGACCCTGCGGCCAATCCAACCAATACTGGATTGGCTGTAACAGCCGCTAATGAAAATAAAAAGGCTAAAAACGTAGCAACTGCTAAGAAAAGCAGTTTATATGGTAGCCCTTGAGAAAATCTTTGTACTTTCATTACTTTATGAATCACGTAAAATTTGATTAAACTTGGCTAAGAAAACTGGCTCAATTAACGACCAGGCAAACTGCTTACCATCATTTTTTGCTTGTACTTTTAAAGCTGGTATTCTTTTTTGATAAGTGTTTAAACTTTCAATGACTTGCGCAAGTGACGCACTGTTATAGTCAAATATTAGACCATTTTTCCAATCTTGAATGTAACGTGTATGCGTTCTAATATTGCTTGCAAGCACAGGCAAACCTGCAGCTAAGTATTCAAATAACTTTGTAGGAGGATTAAACTCGCACCATGGATTTTTCTCCCATAAGCAGATGCCTATATCTGCTTGCATTAAATATGTTGGAACATACTCACCTGAGACGCGGCCAAAAATACTGACATAATTTTGCAACCCCAAATCATTGATGCGTTGCTTGCAGTATTTTAGTTGTTCTTCACAGGCGCCTACGATTGTTAAATGTGCGGCGACCCGTCGTTGTGCTATTAACATCATAGCCTCAAGCATAACGTCGCGACCTCGAATTTCACTCACTGTTCCAATATAGATCAGTTGAATTGGACTAAAATTTTTTAGTGGCTTGTTTATCTCTCGCTCAATAAAAAATGAATCGCTTACACCCATGTAAATCATCTCTAAATTATTTGGGTTAATTCTGTGAGCTAATAAATCATCCCGGTGATCTTCACCAATTGGCATCACACATGTTGCAGTACGAGCACCAAGATAAATGAGTTGATGAGATAGATAAGTCAATAAATTATTCAGTGGTGAATATAGATTGGAATATCGCATTAAATTTGTAGGATGCTCATTCCAATATAAGCATGTTGGTACATTGCCAACAATAAACGACATTGGCGACAATGCTGAATGCAATAACATGACAACATCTGGCTTTTGCTTTTTAATATATCTAGCACATTGCCAAATGTATTTAATCCAGCCAATTTTTCCGTTCAAAATTGGAATGACCACATAATTGGCCTCTTTTATCAACAACTCTGCTTGAGTAACGGTGACTTGGCTAATCACAGTTAGCTGATATTGCTTTGCTAGTGCTTTTAGTCGATATGAAAAGTCTAAGAAACCTGGCTGAACCGGGTCAAAGCATGTCACAACCACACAATGTTTAAGATTTACTGGTGTCATCATTATTTGTCACGTTGCGATACAACTCCTGCAACATCGATTCCAGTTCAATAATTGCAATGTCTAAATGACGAATATCAGATATAAACTTGGTCTTCACATGATTGCTAGTCCAAGTTCTATGGAAATTACCAATTTTCCCATAGTTATTATCTACAATGACATGAGGTATATTTAATAGGACACTTAGGATATGCGCATGCAATCGATCAGTAATTACAATATGCCCTCTTGCCAGCAAACCTACTCCCCGCTTTAATCTATAACGTGAAAGTAGGTTCCATAAATAAAACAACCAAATATTATGTTTATCTATAAAGGCTCTTATCCATCGTGAATGAATTTCAATACGATGTAAAAAACGTTCTTGCCATGACGGTGTTAGCCAATCTGCGATATCTAAAGATTGTTGGTGACTCATGCCCTTAACTTGTTCTAAAAAAGTATTTGAGGACTCATGGTCTGTTCTCGCCAGAACAAATCGATCAACTACTGGTTTGTTATGATTCTCAATAGCACCAATAAAAAATGCCATGTCAGGGCATAAATGAGTCTTAGCTGAAAAGTGACCTCGTGCAAACTCATAACTTGGTTTGCTACGCGCAAGTAAAGTAAAATTTCCTTGCTTTTCGATGACTTCAGCCATTTCCTTTGTTTTCAGCGCATCATCAAAATGCAAAGTTTGTGGTAGCTGGACAATCGGTATATGCGGAAAATCACTAAGCACCTGCAGGCGAAAGTTATGAATTTCTGTCCAAACTGTGCCAAAGTTGCCTCCCCCATGCATTAAGATGACACTTTTTGAATGAATGATATTTCTTAAAATCTTTGCATCATAGTTTTTAACATCACAAACATAGGCTGGTATTAAATTTCTACTTTGCAGGTAGGCAATTTCACCCAGCCAAATCAAGCTATCGCCTACATTCGTGTTATTTGGATAATCTAATAAAATAATATGCGCATCATCTGGAATAACTTGGTCTAAAATTGATTTAGCTTGACGCTGCAATTCTGAAATAAGGGAAAGCGCTTGGGCATTTTCAATATTTTTATTTGCCTGCGTTTCAACTGGTTTCTTTTTTAATATCGAAGCCACTAGTTTGATTTCATCTTCACGAATGGCTTTAAGTACATACAAACCTATAACGTAAATAATAAATATAATTAATGCCGATATCACTGAAATTAAAAATGCATTTTCACTGCCAGATAAAAAACTTATTTTTGCTAACCAAGTGACAGCAAATGCCAGTGCTCCAGCAACTGCGATTCCACAATATAATGACCATAACACTTTGTAGGGGTAATTGATTTTATTCAGTGCTTTGATAATGTATGTATTGCATATTAATGAAAATACAATTGGGGCAATAACTAAAAGTTGCACATTAACAAACATGCTGATTGAAAGAAAAACCGCCATTCCAATTAGAGCTACAAAACCAGCTCTGACCAACAAATGACTAGAACCTACCGAATTTAAAATA
>CAYXGE010000003.1:0-15314 GCA_964464435.1 uncultured Methylophilaceae bacterium | reverse complement strand
AGCTACAAAACCAGCTCTGACCAACAAATGACTAGAACCTACCGAATTTAAAATAAGTTGTAGCAACACCACATGACTACCAATGGTGAGTTGAAGCAATACCACCATCAGCAACCAAACATACTCCTGATATTTACCCCCTGTTAAGGTGCCAATAATCAGAGCCCCTGCTGCTGCAACCCATGCCAGCATAGGAATCAATAGTAGCAAGTTGGATTTATATAAGAGTTGACAACGTTTGTTAAGTAATGAAAAGTCGCGTTGCTGTAGATATGTCCCTATCATGACAGGTTCTATTAAGTTATAGAGCAAATGCAAAGGAATATATTGTCTAGCACGTTCAGCAATACTAATAAAAAACCCATAAGCAGCTACCATATGTGTAGGTAAAAATGCTGCTGCCAGCATTTTCATAAAATAGCCTTGCGGTGGCGCCGCGAGCAATGTAAACCCATAATTATTGCCTGCCATTTTGTAAATTTCCGTCCAATTAGGCCATGCATTATTTGTATTCATTAGTGAATGATGCTGGCCTATTTGAGATTTTTCTAAACGATTAATTTCAACTATCAGCAAAACAATAAATACAAAAACGCCTAACATTTCTGGTATCGCCATTACCCATAATGCATGCTCTAAACTGATACTTGCATAATTTAGGACAATGAATAAAATCATGAGCAAACGTCCACCCCACTGCACTACCAAAATTCGTGTTAAGGCTTTCTGTTTAACTAAAGCTTGAAGAACGGAAGAGAAATGCTGGAATAGTGTTTCTGATACGACAAAACATACTAAAGATATGGGGAAGTTAACTAAATGCACATCTGGAAAGAGCTTGATGATATGTTTCCAGACTACAAAAAAAATGGTACACACCAGAATTGCTGCTAGCAATTTTATAACCGATATTTGCCAAATGAATCTACCTAACTCTGCAGCACTACGTTCTAATCTTGCTTCAGGAACATAACGAGAAATTGCTCGCTCTAAGCCTAATCCAGCAAATATGCCTGACATGGCTATTAGTCCAGTTAAGGCTGTAAATCCAGCATAGCTTTGCACATCCATGTAGCGTACAAGTAATATGACTGTTGCAAAACCTGCCAAACCTGCCATCCCACGACCAAGCAAATAATGCAATATTCCTAGACGAACACTTTCTTTAGAATAGGGCGAGTTCATCATGAAAGAGTGAGTATTTCTTAAAATCTACAATCAAATAGACTCTGAGCTAGCGCCCATCAGACGCAAGCGCTGACTTGGGGTTAGAGAAGATAATAAATCATTGGTAAAACGTAGTTGGAGTGAGAATGCATCTGCTACATTTTCGTTAATACTAGAAACACGTACCAAAAGACCATCTGGAATCATCCCTTTAAAAGCATAGTTTAGTTTTAGCTTTTTCATATCCCAACCGCCATATACAGCTTTTTCACCAACTGTTAGCCAATACGTAATTGGTTCAACTCTACCTGGTCTAGAAGCAATTAATGTTGAAACTGGAATTTGTCCAAATTGAGTTTGTAATTTAGTTTTGTTGGTGTCATGTACCGAAAACCCCTGCCCCCCATAACAACCCTCAGGCAAATGCACACCCACACTATCCCTTTGATCTTTTCCATAAGCAATAGATAGCATGACGCGTTCGCCTTCTTTATTAATATAGCTACGCGATAATGTTTGTGAGTAAATTTGATTAATTGATGCCTGCTCCTCGGGATTGACCAAATGAGAAGTCATTTCTTCTAATTTCCAACCATGAAATTGCTTGGGGATAACTTGTTCTAATTCAAATTTTTCGAGTTGGTCGGCAAGAATAATGGTTGGTTTGATTGCCATCGACAACCATGCAGCAAAAAACATGGCAATGCCAATCAGTAGATGTGGTAGCGCTATATTTTTTTTCATTATTTAGCCCTACCTTGTTGCAAAGATTCATGATCTTTAAAGAAAGAAAATCGTCCTAAAATACTATCAAATACAAAAAGAAAAATTAATGACGTCAAAAAAAGTAGCATCCCAGCAAACTTATGCACAAAGCCTTGCCCTACTTCATCGCCATAATAATATGTCACTAATATTAAGGTCATGACTCTCAATAAATTTGCTAAAAATGCAATAGGTAAAATACTTAGAATAATTACCGCATTTCTTTTTAGGTTTTGGTACTGCATTAGGTATAAATATAAAAAACCTAGTGCGGATAATGAAAACATGGAATGCAAACCTGAACATGCATTAGCGACTAGGAGTTGATATGAGCCAATTGAAATAGTGACGCCACTTCGAGCAATTGGATATCCAAATTCATATAATATTTGCTCAGCAAATATAGAAATGTATTGTTTTAAAGGATTGGTTAAAAAGTCAACAATGACACTAGGAATCGGAATCATGAATATTGTGAAAAATATTGCAAACCACAGTTGATTCAAACTTCGATAGCCAAGCGTGATGAGCACAACACCAGATAGCACAGGCACGAGCGAACCAATTTCTAAAAGCAGAATTTCTTGCGAGCGCCCTATTGCATAAACAATTAATCCAAGACCTAATAACAAAGAACCTGCTAAAGGTTTTTGATCAACTGTATTTTCTAGAAAAACACTACGTTTCTGCCAAAACAAATAAATTACAACCAACAGAATAATTGGCCCATGCGCCTGTTCTTCGGTATTCCATAGGTAGTCTGAAAGAAACTGAATCGTTGGCACATATAGCAACAAAATACCGCAGATAATTGGTAACCACTTAAAAAAATGATTTATCAATAGATTGGAAGAATTAGGTGCTAAAGAAGCTTGATGACTCAATTAAAACTCCTGAATAACACTACCAATAAGCTTGGCACCTGTTAACTTGAGTTGTTTATGTAAATATTGCACTTCTTCAGCTAGCGATTGATTTTTTCTTGTCACAATGATGGCCGCTTTAGCTTTTGAAACAACGCTTAATGCATCTGAACCCAAATTGATTGGAGAAGTATCTAATAAGATGACATCATAAACCTGCTCCAAATTCACAATAATTTCACCCAAAGCATCTTGTGTAAGCAATTCTTGAGGGTTAGGCACCTCTGTTCCTGCTGTGAGTACAGTTAAATTTGGAAAGTTAGCCTGTCTAGTTAACTGATAGCTACCTTGCTTATTCGCTAAAATATTAGATAAGCCAAGCTTTGTATCAACATTAAATAGTTTGTTTTGAATGGGTTTTCTTAGATTTGCATCAATTAGTAAGGTTTTTTTATTGAGTTGTGAAAATACAATAGCCAAATTTGCAACCAAGCGACTTGCGCCGTCATCTTCATTTGATGAAGTAACCGCCAAAGTTTTATTCCCTAACTCAAACCATGAAATTAGTAGCTGACTTCTTAATCTTCTTAGTTCTTCTACTTCTTCGCTAAAAGGCTTATTTGCTGCTACCAGTAATTTACTGAATTGCTGACTACTTTCATCAAGGTAAGGGTAATTAAATTGCTTTGATAACGCTTTTTTTAGATCTGCCTCTTTAATTAAACCAAGAGCGATTGCCGCATCGCCGAACAACATTTTTTTAGATTTCTGTAATTCTAAAATGCGTTCTATATCCTTTTCAGACAATTTTGCATGAGCAATGAGTGCATCACCAATCCTTACATGGTCATCCGCAGCGACTGTAATAGGCATTTGATTGTTGTTATTTGGAGCGTCCATTAATCTCTATCTTTATTTAAATTAAAATGAATAGCCACGTTTTTTAGGTCTAAGTTTAGTTAACAGTTTCCCTACAACAGATTTAAAATCTATAGACTTTTTGACACTGTGGTTAATGTCTGCCAATACAGGTAAATCTAACATTTGAACCAAATCTTCAGCCGTTCTGATTCTTCTATCAAGTGCTTCAGCTACAATTGCTATGCCAACCGATAACAATGCTCCTAAAATTATCGAAAGAAATATATTAATAAGAATCTTCGGGCTTGCGTGTTTGAGTGGAGGAACAGCTGGATTTAGCACTGAAACCTCTGTTTGAACTGTTTTACTTTCCATATTGGTTTGACCAAAACGTTGTAATGCATTGTCGTAAATACGTTGTGCACTTTCAACTTCTCGTAATAACACTGCCATTTGGTCTCGTTGTGATTTGAATTTAAGCACATATTCTTTTTGTGCTGCGAGAGACGCTCTAATTTCAGCCTCTGTTTGCTGTGCCACTTTAGTGGCTTGCCCTAAGCTATTGCTGGTTTTATTACTTTCTGATGCAATTAATTTTGTTAAGTTTGCAACATCTTGCTCTGCTGCTTGATATTGTGGATGATTTGTACCAAGTCTTTGTGATAAATCGGTTAACCTGGCTTGAGCCTGCGCTAATTGCGACTTCAACCCTTGAATGAGTGGATTCGCTAACACTTCAGGTGCCTCAGCCTGTGCTCCTCGTTTAAGTTGACTATGTTTTGATGAGTTATTATAGGTTTGCGCTTGAGCCGCAACTAATTGATTGGACAACTCATTCAATCTTGCCGTTTCAATATCTAATCTATCATCTGAAGAAGCGATACCGTGTTCTTTTTGAAAAGCAGATAACTTTTCTTGTGCGATTTCTACATTTTGTCTTAAACCACGTATTTCTTGGTCATACCAAAGTGCGGCTTGCTTTGCAGGTTCAACTTTTAGCTGTAGATTGGTATTGATATAAGCCTCAGCAAAAGCATTAGCCAGAGTTGCTGCAAACTTTGGATCTGCACCTTGATATGTAATTTCAATCACATTACTGTCACGAGACGGAATTACCTCAAGATTTTGCAAAAACTGATCTGCATACCAATCAACAATATTACCTTCACCATCTGTGGCTTTTTCAAACTGTTGTTTTGCTACTGGGCTATTGGTAATACCCAATTTTTCGACCACTTTTATAGCCACATTTCGGCTTTGAATAATATCCAATTGTGTTGCCATATAGCCTGCCATCATCGCGGGTGGCACGATAAACCCAGTAACTGGATCAGTTCCTTTGGAATTAATCACTACAGAAGTAGTTGCCTTATAGGTCTTAGGCAAAATAAGACTAATCACCGTTGTTGTAAAAACGGTTAGAAAAAAGACCCAAGCAAGAATCTTATAACGTGCTTTTAGTATGGCTAAAATTTGTGCAAAACTCATAGTAATTTATCGCTTATCCAATATTTAAAATAAGCTTTCGCTTACGTAAACAACATCATCCGCTTGAATTAATTCACTTTGTTCTGCATCAATCGTCTTCATTTGTCCTTTGATTTGACGCTTAATTTTGATACCCCGCTCTGTACCGCGTGGAGATATACCCCCACCTAAAGAAATAGCTTGGGCAAGGTTTAAATCTTTTTCTAATCTAAATGCACCTGGCCTTTGCACTTCGCCATAGATATAAAACACAGGTGCTCTTGGCACATAAATTGAGTCGCCATTACTAAGTTCAATATTGGCTGATGAATTGCCACTTCTGTAGAGCTGATCAATATCAATTTCAAGTTTTTCACTCTTACCATTTCTATTGGTAATGACAATAATTTTGTCCGACCCATTGACTGCAATACCACCAGCTTGTGACAGGAAATCGGTCACATTTCGAACCCCACTTACCACTGAGTATTTTCCTGGTCTATTTACTTGGCCAAGCACGGAAACTTCACGCGCATTAACAAAGATAATATCTTCCGCCATTACTTTTGGATTACTGTTTGCATCAGCACTCAACATCAGTGTTCTTAAGTCGTAAGTGTACCTATTTGAATTTCCATCTTCAGTACGAATGAGCGTGACAATATCTGAACCATTTGGTGTCACGCCACCTGCTAATGCCAATACGTCAGACAATTGACTAGGTCTGTCTAGCGCATATTTACCAGGCTTATATACATCGCCAAGTACCGAAACAACATGACTTTGAAATTGAACTACCAGTAGATTGACTTGCGCTTTTTTTAAAAAACCGCCTTTTTCCAGCAAGTCAGAAATTTTCCTTTCACTTGCAGTTGGGGTAATGCCGCCGAGCTTAATTTCGCCAATAAGTGGAAATGTCATGGTGCCTGCCGCAGACAGCCTAGCTTCAGTGAGCATGTCTGGACTACCATATACCGAGATTCTAACTGTATCTCCAGGCCCTAAAATATAGTCTCTACTTTGAAAACCTTCCCCTTTGGCTAAACTTTTAGGCTGATCTGCACCATAACTCAATGCACTGAATAGCAATGCTAACAGTAGAAAAAATACTCTAAACATAAACAATCTTTCCTATTTTATTTTATGAAATTATTTACGATTAAAGGCCTGATAAACCTTTTTCCAAACCTGAAGAATCTATATTTTCTTTATTTGTTGGGGCAGATTTTTCTTTATTAACTTCTGCAGTTGATGGTGCTGTTTCAGCGACTGCTGTTTCTTCAGTCTTTTTGGGTTGGACTGACAAATCTTGCTTTTTCATATCAGAGAAAGCACCCATAAATTCTATATTGGCTGCCTCGTATAGTTTCTTCATTTCAGATTTAGCAAGAGCGGCTTTATTTTGATTCATGAAATATTGTTCAATAAGTGGCGCAGCCTTTTCTTTGGTAACTGGCACAGATTGGGTAGCTGCAATATGCACTAAATTCAGCGATTTATTTGTAGGCACAAGGATAAAATCATCTGGTTTAAGTGGTTGTAGTTTTTTCAGTAACTCTAATGGTAATTGTTCAGCTGGCTTCACATTGCTATTGACTGAAAACACATAATTATTGTCCTTTAGCCAAGTTGCTATATTGTTAATACCCTTAATCGCTTTTAAACTTGCTTCAACCTCAGCAAATTTTTCTTTATTTACGTCAATCACAATCTCTTGTAAACGAAATACTCGTCTATCAGAAAATAACTCTGGATGTGAACTATAAAAAGTATCAATTTCAGAGGCACTTGGTTTATTAGTTTTCTGTAGTAATTGCTCAAGATACGCTTGAGATAATATGGCATCTTTTGCAGACTCAATCGCCAACAAGACATTCGGGTTACGATCTAGCTTTGCTTCAATCGCTTGTCTTTTTAAAAGTTGCTGTTCAACCAACTTTTGTATGATTTGTTTTGCTGCTTCTTTGCCTTGCGCTTCATTCAGTGGCCCCATGCGCCCTAACTGAAAATTGACTTGATGAATTAAAATTTCATCACCATTAACCTTTGCAACAACTTGGGACTCAGTTTTTACTGGCGCAGATTCTTTTTTTTCACCACATGCTGTTATGAACAGTGTCGCACATAGCATCATGATTACTTGGATTTTATTGTGTTGCATAACAATTCTCATAGTTGATAAATTATTAACACTATAAGAAAGTAATATGAAAGAAATATGTCATCTATGCGGAATATTTATGATTTAACTGACTAGATTTAGGCAGAATATACTCAGCATAACAGTAGCCACATCACATTAGCGTGAATTAAACTAGTCCAAATAGACTAGTTGCAGCGTTGTTTATCTAGAAATCGTATCTAAACGATAAATTCAAGCTGTTAAATTTGAATGGAGCTACAATAGCATCAGACTTTCTATCCTCAGTTTGATATTGCAATTGCACTAATGACTTTGTCGTTGGGGTATAACTCAAGGACAAATTGGCTGTGGTTGAACGATCATTTCTATCACTCAAATTGATATTGGTTGCACTACCTAGATAATCTCGATCTTCGTATCCAACCCCAGCGCGAAGCAATAGCTTGGTAGTTGGGTTCCATGAAGGACTAATTCTTAGTCCTTTTGTTTTTACAAAGGATGATAAAATATCATCAATTTGATTAACTTCTTGATATGCGGAAATATTGAGCGCTGTCTTACTAGACCAAGCATAGTCAACATTCCAAATTTGGCTAATGCCTTCAAAGTCACGCCCTTGAACATTCTCTCGCTCCAATTCTACGTGCGCAATTCTTGTTGACACTCTTGTATGATCAAAAGGTGCCCAAGCAATCGTGGAAATCACTTCTTTTAGTGTGGCTTCTTTGCCAAATAACGCGAGTACAAAACCTGTTCTGTTTAGGAATGATGAGTCGTTCTTTCGATAGGCCAATCCAAATTGCGTACCAATTTGATTCTGATAACGTATACCAGTTTCAAATACATCGTCTTCTCTATTCAAAAAACTAAATTGTGCTAATTCATTGTCAGTTTGTATCCACTGTTTATTAAAACTGACAATCCAATCTGGATGAAAATTCCAATTGATACTTGCAGTTTGCCTATCAGTCGTTCTTAAGTTTTTTAGGGGGGCTCTAAATTCGTTAAATCCAGCAATTGCTTCATTCCGTCCGACTGCTAAATCACCAAATACATTATTTCCCAATCGCCAGTTCCAGTTTAATTGGTTACTGTTACCAGTATTGTCTAAGAAATCAAAACGGTCATACCAACTTTCATTAAAGCTAGAATTTAAAGTAATCAATTGGCGCGCTAAACGCACATTAACGTTTACCCCTAAATCAAGCCTTTTTACGACATCTGAAGTTGCAGAAGAACCAAATGTAGCTTGTGCGTCTCTTGAGGATGAAAATCGAAATATATTATCGTCGTAATAAACGCTTGGTTGCACAAACGGTTTAACATCGATAATACCCTCAGCAAACACGCATAAAGCGTTTAAAGCTAGATATGCAAATAAACCGAGTTTAGGGGTTAAACTTGTCATTACCAATATTGCCACTGGTTAGTTTGCACAACCCAAATACCCAAGATACCATTCGTTACAGCATGCGCAAAAATAGGTACCCAAAGATTTTTAAATTTGAGATAAAGCAAGGCATACAATAAGCCTGCAATTAAGCCAGCCAACCATAAATGATGTTCCATCGCAAATAAGGCAGAACTACTCATGATGGCAAAAGCTGATACTTTCTGTGGAGATAGGCTTAGAAAGTCTTTATTGTCTAACCACCGCAAAATAAATGACCGCCAAAACAACTCTTCCATCACTGGCACCACGAGTGCAGCGCCCAATATACGTGTAGACAGCCAAAAAACTGCAGTTTGTGTACTATCTTCTTGATAGGGGTTAAATGCTGTGACATCTTGACCAAGCATCGCCCAGGAGGGAAAAGGTTGAATCCAAATCACAAAAACCAAAATACCAACTAATAAGCCAATGATTAAATGTGTTGCTTTAGGTGGTTCTGTTAATTCAATATAGGTTTTCCAGAAATAAACAATAACACTAGATGTAGTAATGACTCTTATCATATACAACCAACGGTCATCAATATTGAGTGTGCTAAAAAGTACTTTTAACGTGTCATCTAACGCTAAAAAGATAATATAGAGCGCAAATGGAAAGGCTCTTGAAATGATTGGATTCTTTATACTCATCATGACATTCTGTTTAAATGTAATCGACATTGAACATGTCTATGCTGCATCGATTAATAAACAGCGGCATCCTTCATCACTTTTTCAGCATCGAGTTTATCTTGATGATCTTGTAGCAAGTTTTCGAGTTCTACCCGCTTGAGTTGGAAGAAGCTTTCTTTGCGCATGACGGCTTCATATCGGCTAGGACTGTCATAGATTTTGATTAAGTCTGTACCAAACTCATGTAACTTGGCATTTTTATCAGTACATTGATTAAGTGACTTTGTAGTCTGTGCCAAATTAGTAGCGAGGGTTTTTCTTTGATTATCATTAAACTTTAAATCTTCCTGCGCTTGTTTATATTGTGCATTTAAATCTACAAGATTTTTTTCTGTCGTAGCTAACGTTGATTCTGTTAGCGCTAGTTTTTCTGTTAATGCTGTTTTTTCTGCAATTAACTTGATTTTTTCAGCTTCAAGTGCACGATTCTTCTTTTCAGCAATGGCTAAGCTTTTGTTAATTTTCTGAATTTCATCATCCTTTTGCAAAAGTGTTTCTTCAAGCTTCTTTTTTTCTGCATCAAACTTTGCTTGCATAGCAGCCTTTTCAGCTTCCATATCTTGTTGCATTTTTTGCATCATCAAGGCTGCTCGCCTTGCTGCTTTATCTTTTTTTTCTGCCGCTTCTGCAGATGGTGTATAAATGACGCTAAAAAAACTTGCTAATATGCAAGCGGCAATCAATTGTTGAAGTCGAAGTTTCATCATACAGACCATCTAAAATTTAGTATTGAAATCAATAAAAAACACATCAACTGAGAAGTCTGGTCCAGAGATTGCGTCAGCAGTGAAGTATCTAGCGCCTAACCATGCATTTTTATCCAATGCATAATTACCCCAAAGTAACCAACCTTTTGCATCAGTGCCACCAATTCTAAAGTTTGAGTCAGTTAGAGCATCTAATACTGCGTCTGCTTCAAGTCTTTTATAGGCAAGACTTACCTGCCAATCTTTGGCTTTTACTTCAGTAGAAGAAGGTGCATTAAAGTTGTTATGACCAATATCTAATCGAACTTGATAGCCCTCTGTTTCTTCTTCATATTTAATACCAGTGCGTTTAAAAATCTCTTTGGCATCAAAACCAATATTTTTAACGTAATCACCTGTTAACGTAATGTGCACTGGATCGAATGTAAGTAAATCAACTTGACCCGTCACGTTGATTAAATCAAATTGTGAAGCTAATGCAATTGTATTAGCGCTTGAAGGCAAACCACCATTAAGTTGATTAATGTCAAATGTATTGTTGCCACGTTGTCTAAAGGCAGGCACAGTGCCAGAAAATGTATCTAATCCAGTTGGGTTTGATTGACCTTCAACATTTTCATAATCGTAATAAGCAACACCTAATTTAACCTTAGATTTCTTATTAAAATTCCATTGAACACCAGTTTGGGCGGCATACAACCATTTATCTTTAGCGTCATTCACTTCAGATGACTGCACCTCTTCAATTGGAAAAGCGCCTATGGTGGTAAATGAGGTCAATTTATCATTGATTTTTGGTGTAAAAGTCGCAGCAAAACCGTCAAATGCTAAATCCGGATCCCATACTAAGTCAGTATGAAGAAATGGATTGGCAAAACGCCCACCATCAATTTTTAACCAGTCAAAAGGTTTAGCTTCGATATAAGCTGCATCTAATCCAAATTGATACTTACCTTGCGCAATACCTTCAGTCTGATTTGGTGTAACTGGTGTGGTAAATAAACCTGTAGTAAAACGCAAACCTGCCTTTAACCAATCATTCACTTGCGCATCTACTCCTAAACGAGCACGCACACGCAATCTATCACGGTCTTCAGAAGAGTTTGTCACATTTAAATTTCTGAATGTGTTGTTTAAAACAGCAATTGGAGCGTTATTACTCCCAAATGCATCGTGTTGGTAACGAAGTCTCAAATCACCACTAATAGTGATTCTGTCTAACCAACTTGGCATGGCTAAACGTTCACCGGCTTTATAATTAAGCTTAGCCATGACTTCTTTTTCAACATCTTCACGCATCTCTTTTTTCACATGTTCAGGCACGTATTGCACACGAACAGACTTTTCATCTTGAATAAACTCAGCAACTTCTTTGTCAGACTTTTGTTGCTTAATTTGATTAGCCGCATCTTGTTGTGCTTTTTTAACAAGCGCATCCGCTTTATCTTTGTTTAATACGCCCTCTTGCACCAGCAGTTCAATTAAGTTAGTTGTGGTTGCTCTTAATTGCTCTAGTGATTCTCTTTCATCAGCGAGAACATAGCTTGAATTGAGTGTCATTAATACAAGCAAAGTCAGTTCACTTAACCGCCTTGGGTTATGTGATTTTTTACAGATATTTCTAGGTAGTGAAATCATATTCATCTCATCACTTTCAACTTCAAATTTATTATTTAAATTTCTGTTAATTCATTTTTTTTGCTGCAACGCGCAACTTAATCGGTTGTGGCATATCTTGTGGTGGTGAATCTCTCATCGCTGACATACCTTCTAACACTGACCGTATTTTTTTTAGAATTTCATCGCTTGCATCAACGTTTGCGAACTCCAATTTATCTATTTTTCCGCTTTGATTTAGCCATACGGTGACTACTAATTTGTACTGTGCGACTGATAGTTCTTTATCACGCTCTAAAGCGTCTTCAATTTGGCTTTTAACTACACCTGCATACCAATTGAACTTAGCCCCACCGTCTGAGCCAATCGTTTTAACTTCACCGCCTTTGTATTCATTATTGACAGTTCCTGCAGCGAACGGACTAGGTCCATCTCCAGCAGCACCTTCCATCTTTAATTGCTCAGCGGGTGGTGTTTCAACTGGCTTAGGCTGCTCAACTTTTATTTCTTTTGGTTGCTCTTTTGGTTGCTCTTTTGGTGGTTCTTTTGGCGGTGGCGGCGGTGGCGGTGGTGGCGTATCAGGCAACAACTTAATTGTTGTGACCTGCTTTTTGTGAGGTGCACCACCAGACATTAATTTTTTAATACCGAAACCTATTGCAGCTAATACTAGCAATACTAGTAAAGCAACACCCACTCGCACTAGCCATGTTTTTGCTTGTGAAGGCGCTTGATCATCATCGTTGATGTCATCATAAATGTTAGAAAGCTCAGTCATTAACTACCTATGCGACTTGTGACTAAACCCACATTCTCAATTTCTAACTTATTTACCAAATCAATTACGCTCACCACTCCTGCATACGGGGCTTTAGCGTCGCCTTTAATCATGACGTTAAATTTTGGATCATTGGCTTTGGTTGCGCTTAATTGGCTCTCTAACTCTGCCATGCTTACCCCAGCGCCGTTAATGGTGACACCGCCACCTTGTTGAACCTGAATGATTTTTACATCATGCTTTTCTGTACTTGGCTTATTTGAAGGCTTGGGCAAATTCATAGTCAGCCCTTGCACGCCAGCAGTGGTCATCAAAATAAATATCACCAATAGCACGTACGCCAAATCCAACATAGGCGTTATGTTGATCGTGTCGTACGGTTGTGCGTCGTTTTGAACTTGCATCGCTACTCTGCTACTTTCTTGGTCACTAAGCCAACTTCAGTAATATCTAGTTTTTTACAAATCTCTAATACTTCTGAGACTTTTTCATAATGTGCAGATGCATCTCCCTTGAGCACTACTGGCAACTCAGGATTTCCACTCTTATATTCAGCCAATCGTTGTTCTAAACTTGCCATATCAACTGGATATGCATCTAAATAAACACTCCCATCACTGGTAATGGTAATCGCCCGCATCTGCGGTTTTGCTAGCGCCGCAGAGTTAATAGTTTGTGGCATTTCGACTTTAACCCCCTGCACTGACGCTGTTGTCATGATGATAAATATCACCAGCAGTACATACGCCAGATCCAACATCGGCGTAATGTTGATTTCGTCATACAGCTGATTCTCTTCTTTGACGCCCTCAGACATGCTCAGCCTTAGTCTTTTCCGTAAAGTTCAGCGGTGCGAGTGACGAACTCATCCACAAAAATTTGCATCGCAATAGTGATATTTTTAATACGGCTAGCTAAGTAGTTATAGGCAAACAAAGCAGGTATCGCAACACCCAAGCCAGCAACAGTTGCCAACAAAGCAGCTGCAATACCAGGCGCAATGGCATTTACGTTTACATCACCCGCTGCAGCAATAGCGGCAAAGGTAATCATTACGCCCACAACCGTACCCAGCAAGCCCAAGAACGGACCACCAGAAATCGCAATCGTTAACAACACAATACCTGAGTTTTGGCGCTGGGTTTCGCGCACTAATTCAGCATCAATGGAAGCCTTAATCGCATCCATTGAAGCCCCACTTAAAGAGAGCTGACCATCCTGTTCACGCTTATTAATCTCGCGCAACCCTGCCATATAAAGCATAAACAGATTTGAGTCTTTATAGTTGCCGCCTTTATCTAGCTGCAATAAATCAGTTGAAGTAGCTTTTTGAAAACGTGCCAAGAATTTTTTATTATCTTTATCGGTTTTAGTGACCAAGCTAAATTTAGCCCACATCACCCAAACACTAATTGCAAACATCACCGCCAAAATAGCAATCACGATTTTTGCGTCAAGCGTTAAGCTATTCACCAAAATACCAATATAGTTGGCTTCATCACCCTCTTCTTCGGCTTCTTCACCTTCAGCTTCTGAAACTTTAAGCACTTGACTATCTACGCCTTGACTACTCGCTACATACTTAATCCAGCCAGCGCTACGTGCAGTATTACTAATTTGAATGGCATCCATTTCACCAGTAAAGTTTTCACCTATTTTGATATCTGTCTCTGCATCAACACCTGACACTGCGCCAGAACCTACTGAAACACCATTGATATAAATAGATGCATTAGCAGCATTCAAAACAAATGCAATATGTTGCCATGCAGACGGTTTAATTTCGCCACCGGACAATTCGTTGCCAGCTATAGTTAAACTTAATTTTTGTTGATTAATTTTTAAAACCAAATCACCTTGTTGATACAGAACTGCATCTTGCGGTAAAGATGCAGGTTTCACCCAAGCAGACCATGTGTATCCTGCACCGGCCGTGTATTTGGTTGCAGGACTGACTGAAATAACAAGTGGTTTAGCCGAGAATGTAGCAGCTTCTCCGATTAAACCTGCTTTTTGAACGGCAATTTCACCACCTGCAGACAGCGCTGATTTTGACCTGTCTTGTAAGAATGTTTTTTCTTCAAATTGAAATGAGGCAACTGTATTGTCATCCCATGAGTTCTTAGTATCACTGCTGGTTGCATTTTCGTTACCAGAATACAGCCAAATATGCGCCTCTTTGTCAGCAGCTGCAAGCTTTGGTAATTGCACCCAAATCACAGCCAATTCATTCACTGCATCAAATTTTTCAATATGATATTTCAGTTCAGTTTTATCATCGGCTGCAATAAAACGTAAGTCTGAACCATCAATGTTCACTGATGTAAAATCAAAATTACCCGAATGTAAACGCACAACAGCATCAACTTGCGCACCCGCTTCTGCAACAACTTTAGCATCAACAGAAATTTTCTTTTTAGATGTCCATGCATCATTCCATTGTGCATTTGCAAACTGTGGCAAGAGCAAACAAGCTAAGAATAATCCTGCGAAAAAATGGTGTGTTTTATATGTCATGACTTTGTTTTTAAATTGGTATCAATGTTAAGAAATTACAACATTGCAATTTTAATGAACAAATATTGCAGGGGAGTTAAGGCTTTATGACAATAAAAATACAAAGGACTAGAAAATATATAGCCCCACCTACTTACCATGATTTAATGGCAGGTAGGTGTTTGTTATATATCAAATTATTGTTATGACTATTTACCGATACTAATAACATCAACCGAAATAATCGATGGTAACGTTGGTTTTACCACGGGTTGATTCAATGATTGATTCACTGCTTGCGCCACTTGACCAACCGCAGAGTTAAC
>CAYXGE010000002.1:69317-72135 GCA_964464435.1 uncultured Methylophilaceae bacterium | reverse complement strand
GCCTTATTTATTATTGGGCTGTTATTCGTTGGCATAATTGGTTTGATAGCGCTTAAATTAAAACTGCGTCGCTATTGGCGTGAATATCGTATTGTCGTCATTGGTCTAGTTTTGCTGTTTATATTTATTATGATTCGCGCCGCATCATTTCATCACCTTGATGCATTATTGAGGTTACATGTCTCAAATATCAAGCTATATGCCATCATAGAGTTATTGGCTATTTCTGTTATTTTATACGGTACGCTCAAGTGGTTAAAAGATGTCAGATTGATGAAAACTTATCATTAATCACTAACCACGCCCTCTATTTCTATCACTTTTCTTTTGTTGTTGCGGTGCGCCTAAATCAGAAGTTTGTCTCACACGTCGATTTTGCGAGGGTTTCCTAGGTGTAATAGGTTTTTTCGCAGTATAAGGTTTACTAAATTCCGCAGCTTCTGCTACTTCACCTTTACGCCTTGCTTGCTTTCTTAGTGCTTGTACCGCTTCTCGCTCTGATTTACTACGTTCTGGTTGGCGTTCAAACTTTTGACCCGCTCTGACATCACTACCGCGTGCTGGGCGTTCTTCAGCTGACTTTCTACCTTTGGGTGTATACGCAGTACCTAGCTTATCTTTTTCACGCTGGCTAAGTTGTTTTGGCGGCGTTTTGGGTACTGGCAACTCAGCCCATTCCAGTAAGCCGATAATTTCCTTAGGTTGCAGTTTAAGCATTTGCGCGCGCTTTAATCTGGCGGGTAAATTAATTGGGCCAAAACGCACGCGCATCAAACGGCTTACAGGCATGTGCAAGGCTTCAAACAAGCGACGCACCTCGCGATTTCGTCCTTCACGTAAAATCACTTTATACCAATGATTAACGCCCTCGCCGCCCTCAGCATAAATACTGTCAAAATTTGCTGGGCCATCTTCAAGCTCAATACCAGTAGTTAACTGTGAGATTTGTTCATCGCTAAGCTCACCCAAAATACGTACAGCGTATTCACGTTCAACTTCATAACGCGGATGCATAAATCGATTAGCCAACTCACCAGAGGTTGTAAATATTAGCAAGCCAGAAGTATTAATATCTAAGCGGCCAATCGCAATCCACTTACCCCCTTTTACGCGCGGTAGCTTATCAAATACCGTTGCTCGGTTTTCAGGATCATCTTGACTGACGATTTCACCTTCTGGCTTATGATAAAGCAATACTTGTGGCAGTTCTGGCTCAAATGATAGACGTACTGGACGACTATCCACCCGTACAACATCATGCTCACATACTGCCGCGCCAACCGTCGCCACCTTCCCATTAATGGTGACGCGTCCACTTTCAATTAATGTTTCCATGTCACGTCTAGAGCCCAAGCCAGCGGTAGCTAATAATTTATGCAAGCGTTGTCTAGGCACGCCGTCATCATGCGCTAAGCCCTCTTCTGAGGGTTCCACTGATGGTGTCGATACATTTCTTGCAAGCCTAGGTTTAACAGGCTGAGTTCTAAAAGGGCGTGCCATTAATCTTCCAACTGAATAGGTTGTTGTTGATGATTTTGTAAATCATCAACCGCTAGGGTTTGCGATTCAAAATCTTGCATTGCTGGTAAATCTGTCAATGATTTGAGGTTTAAGTCATCGAGAAAGGTTTTTGTCGTGGCATATAAAGATGGCCTACCTGGCACATCTCTTTGCCCTACTACATCTATCCAATCTCGCTCTAATAACTGACGCATCACGTTAGGATTCACCGCAACACCTCTTATTTGTTCAATATCACCTCGCGTTACAGGCTGTCTATAGGCAATAATTGCCAAGGTTTCCATCACTGCACGTGAATAACGCTGTGGTCGTTCAGGGTTTAATCTTGCTAAAAAAGGCGTAAATTCTTCACGCGCTTGAAAACGCCAACCACTCGCCACTTGCACCAACTCTAGCGGTCTGTTTTGCCATGCTGTTTTAATCTCATCTAATAACATGCGCAAGGTTGTGCGCTCCATGCGGCCAGCAAACAACTTAAGCAAATCATCCAAAGTAAGAGGTTGCCCTGAAGTAAGCAAAGCCGCCTCTATGACCTCTTTCATGCTTTGCGTTGTCATGTCATCATGCATAGTTAAACCTCTGCAATTTGCACATAAATAGGTGAAAAAGCTTGTTGCTGTGTAATTTTTAATAAGCCTTCACGTGCCAGTTCTAAAATGGCCAAAAAATATACCACCAGCTTAGGTATACCATCATTTACCACATCAAATAAAGCTGAAAACTCTACCATTCTGTCTTGTTTTAATCTTCTTAGCACAAGGCTCATGTGCTCTCGTACAGAAAGCTCAGCACGACCAAGTTTATGGTGAGTGAAATGGCTGGCGCGCTTCAGCACATGTTGCCAAGCAAGCATTAAATCATCCATCGACACTTCTGGAGGTCGCACTTCAACCACATGATTTATATAGGCTTGTGCAACCATTAAATCGCGCCCAACTTGTGGCAACGTATCTAGCTGCTCAGCCGCCAATTTAATTGCCTCATACTCCATTAAGCGCCTTACCAACGCGGCTCTAGGGTCATCCTCACTCGCAATATCTACAGGTTTAGGTAATAGCATACGCGACTTAATTTCGATAAGCATCGCTGACATCAGTAAATAATCAGCGGCAAGCTCAAGTTTTATCGCCTTCATTTTCTCTACATAGCCCATATACTGCGTAGTGAGCTCTGCCATGGGAATATCTAGAATATCGAGATTATGCTTGCGAATGAGATATAACAACAAATCTAATGGCCCTTCAAACGCTTCCAAGTACACTTCAAGCGCATCAGGCGGTATGTATAAATCTTGTGG
>CAYXGE010000002.1:67807-69217 GCA_964464435.1 uncultured Methylophilaceae bacterium | reverse complement strand
CAAACGCTTCCAAGTACACTTCAAGCGCATCAGGCGGTATGTATAAATCTTGTGGTAAGCTTGTGATAAGCTCACCATGCACTTTTGCATTACTGTGAACAGGATTTAAGCTTACATTGTCCACAGTTGTTCCCATTAAGAGTAGTTTAAGCCCATCACTTCGCGGACTTCGCGCATAGTTTCACGCGCCATTTTACGGGCGCGCTCACAGCCATCTGCAACAATATTTTTAACTAATGTTGGGTCTTCAGCGTATTGCGCCGCGCGTTCTTGTATCGGGCGTAATTCTTCAAGCACACTATTAATCACAGGTTGTTTACATTCAATACAGCCGATACCTGCTGATTTACATCCTGTTTGCACCCAATCTTGGGTTTTTTCGTCAGAATACACTTGGTGTAGCTGCCATACAGGACATTTTGCTGGGTCACCTGGGTCAGTTCTACGAATACGCGCAGGGTCTGTTGGCATGGTTTTGATTTTTTTTGTAATTACATCAGGTGATTCACGCAATGAAATGGTATTGTCATACGATTTTGACATTTTCTGCCCATCTAAGCCAGGCATGCGAGAAGCGGGTGTGAGTTTGTAATCAGGCTCAATTAAGATAATTTTACCGCCACCCTCTAGGTAGCCTAACAAACGCTCTTTATCGCCCATGCTCATGCCTTGTTGCTCTTCTATCATGGCGCGCGCTGCTTCTAGGGCTTCTTCATCACCACTTTGTTGGTAAGCGTTACGCATTTCTTCATACAAGGCACCGCGTTTATTGCCCAGCTTTTTAATGGCAGCTTGAGCCTTTTCTTCAAAGCCAGCTTCTTTACCATAGATATGATTAAAGCGTCTTGCAACTTCACGTGTGAGCTCAATGTGCGGCACTTGGTCTTCACCTACTGGCACTTGGGTTGCTTTGTAAATTAAAATATCTGCACTTTGTAACAATGGATACCCTAAAAAGCCATAGGTCGCCAAATCTTTATTGGTAAGCTTTTCTTGTTGGTCTTTATAAGTGGGCACACGCTCAAGCCAGCTTAAAGGGGTAATCATAGAAAGTAGCGTATGCAATTCTGCATGTTCTGGCACACGAGATTGAATAAAAATAGTGGCTGAAGCAGGATCAACACCTGCCGCTAGCCAATCAATGACCATCTCCCATACACTTTCTTCAATAATTTCAGGGGTGTCGTAATGGGTGGTGAGCGCATGCCAATCAGCCACAAAAAATAAACATTCATGCTCATGTTGCAAGCGTAGCCAATTTTTAAGCACGCCGTGGTAATGGCCTAAATGAAGATTCCCCGTTGGGCGCATGCCAGATAAAACGCGTTCTACCGCCATAATGCTTGATAACCCTTAGTGATTATTTATGAAAGTGATTATTTTTTAAAGTGTTTATTGTACTACAGTTGC
>CAYXGE010000002.1:26053-67707 GCA_964464435.1 uncultured Methylophilaceae bacterium | reverse complement strand
AGTGATTATTTATGAAAGTGATTATTTTTTAAAGTGTTTATTGTACTACAGTTGCACTAGACAAACAGCCAAGAAATGAGCTTCACAAAGCCAATCACTATGGGGTCTAATATCTTAGATAATAAGCCAGTCGCCAATAAGCCAATCAATATAATAAAGCCATAGCGTTCAATTTTTGAAAACTGATATGCCAAATGATTAGGTAACAAGCTGATTGCAATGCGGCCGCCATCTAACGGTGGTAACGGCAGCAAATTAAGCACCATCAGCACCACGTTAATCAGCACACCTGCTTGTGCCATTAAGCTTAATGGCAAGGCAAATTGACCTGCATGACCAGCAAAATTCAGCATTAGCGCCCAAAATATCGCCATCAGAAAATTAGAAAATGGCCCCGCTGCGGCAACCCACAACATGTCTTTTTTGGGGTGTTTAAGTTGCCCAAAATTCACAGGCACAGGTTTAGCCCAACCAAATAATATGCCACCCACCAGCATGGCAATCATCGGCACTAAGATTGTACCTATGGGGTCAATATGCTTAATCGGGTTAAGCGTAATACGGCCCTGATGATGGGCAGTTAAATCACCAAAATAGCGTGCAGCATAGCCGTGGGCGGCCTCATGTACCGTAATAGCAAAGATGACTGGCAATGCATAAATTGAGATTTTTTGTATGAGATTAAATTCCATTGATGGCTTCTATTGATTGAGCGTTTAAAAAGTTAAAGATTAAATGGGCTTGCATCGCCTGCCCCTTGTCTTATTAATATGGGGGTATCTGTGCTTAAATCAATCACGGTCGTCGGTTCTGCATGGCAAGCACCTGCATCAATCACCAAATCAACTCGATGTTCTAAGCACTCACGTATTTGCCAAGCATCATTTAGGGGCTCTGATTCATTAGGCATTAATAATGTCATACTAAGAATAGGCGCATTTAGCGCCTCAAGCAAGGCCAAAGTTACGCCATGCTTGGGCACACGCAAGCCTACCGTACTTCTTTTAGGGTGATGCAAGCGACGAGGTAGTTCACGGGTGGCTTTTAAGATAAAAGTATACTGCCCTGGGGTATTGGCTTTGAGCAATCTAAACTGGCTGTTATCCACTTGGGCGTAATTAGCCAGCTCTGCCAAATTGCGACAAACCAAGGTAAAGTGATGATGAGCATCCACTTCACGAATCGCTCGTATTTTATCTTGAGCTTCTTTAAACTCCATTAAACAACCCAGCGCATAACTAGAATCTGTAGGGTAAGCGATTACACCACCTTGCCTAAGAATCTCCGCTGCTTGATGAATCAATCTCACTTGTGGATTATCTGGGTGCATTACAAAAAACTGTGCCATTAGTCCACCACTAATGGCAATTGATTAAGCGCTGGCCACTGCAACCAGACTGGCGTACAGTTGCGAGGCAGTTCTGGCAAATGCCCCATGTCCATATAACTTTGTTCATGCCCATGAAAATCTGAGCCAATTGAGGCCTGAAGGCCAAACATTTGAGACAACTTTGCATATTGAAGATAATGCTCATGCGTGTGACTACCCGTCACCACCTCTATGGCTGTGCCACCCAAGGCTCTAAATTCTTCTAGCAACTCCAACATGGTGGGTTTACCCATGTCATAGCGTCCAGGATGCGCCAACACCGCCACTCCACCGCTATTCACTATCCAAGCTACCGCATCTTCTAATGTTGCCCATTGATGTTCGACATAGCCTGGCTTACCTTTAACTAAAAAGCGTTTAAATACCGCTTTCATGTTTTTAGCATGGCCTTGTTCTATTAAAAATCGCGCAAAATGTGTACGACTAATAATGCCTTGCTTAGCATATTGGTAGGCACCTTCAAGGCTACCTGTTATACCATGCTTATCTAAACCAGCAGCCATTCCTTCTGCTCGTACATGCCTACCGTTTCGTATATTTGCCAAGCCCTGCACTAACGCTTGATTACTAGGGTCAATATTTAAACCCACAATATGCAAAGTACGCTTACGCCAAGTGACTGAAATTTCTACCCCATTTATAAAGTGTAAGCCTAGTGCGTTTGCCACTTGCCTCGCCTCTTCTAGCCCCGCCAAATCATCATGATCAGTGAGCGCCATCGCACGCACACCTTGACTTGCAGCATGCTGCACAAGTTCAGTTGGGGTAAGTGTGCCGTCTGATACGGTTGAATGGCAATGTAAATCAATTAAGCAGGGCATGTTTTGAATAAAACCTTGTGACGTGACTAGAATCATAGCAAAATACCGCTTTCGCTAATATAGCAATTTCTACCAACGATTAAACTGATTGTGAATTTTTATGAAGTTGTTGTTTGATTTATTTCCAGTAATTTTATTTTTTGCAGCTTTTAAGCTGTTTGATATTTATGTAGCTACAGGGGTTGCCATTGCCGCTACCTTAGCACAAATTATTTATGTCAAAGTGCGCCATGGCAAAGTAGACAAAATGCTCATCACCAGTGGTGTAGTCATTGCCGTGCTTGGGGGGGCTACACTACTCTTTCATGACAAAACATTTATTATGTGGAAACCCACTGTATTGTATTGGTTAGTTGCGGCATTTTTATTCATTTCAACACTCGCATTTAACAAAAACTATATTAAAGAACTGATGGGTAAACAAATGGAAATGCCAGATTCTATTTGGTTTAAACTCAACTTAGTATGGGGCATATTTTTTGTGTTTTTAGGTTTTTTAAACCTTTATGTTGCGTTTAATTATTCAGAAAGCACATGGGTTAATTTTAAATTGTTTGGCATTACCGCCCTGATGTTTATATTCATTATTGCGCAGGGCATACTTCTCAGCCAGTATTTTAAAGAGCAAGACGAGCCGAAAGGTTAAATCATGTGGTATTCCATTATTGCAACAGATGCAGCCAATAGTTTAGAAAAAAGATTGGCAGAACGCCCTGCACATTTAGCAAGACTTACACAGCTACAAGCAGAAGGCCGCTTACTGTTGGCTGGACCTTTTCCAGCGATTGATAGCATGGACCCTGGGCCTGCAGGCTTTACTGGAAGTCTAATTGTGGCAGAGTTTGCTGACTTAGAAGCCGCTCAAGCATGGGCGGCGCAAGACCCTTTTAGCCTGAATGGCGTATATCAACATGTAGAAGTTAAACCTTTTAGAAAAACCCTACCCGCATGACACTATCAGAAGAAATTACTGCGCGTTTACAAGTTTTTGAGCCGATACAGCTTGAACTTATCGATAACAGCGCACTCCATCATGGACATAAAGGTAATACTGGCGGTGGACATTTCACATTAAATATCATAAGCTCGCATTTTTTTGGAAAATCGCAGATAATGAGACACCGTCTCATTTATGCACAAGTTGCTGATTTAATGACAAAACAAATACATGCCCTTAGTATTCAAGCTTATTCGCCAGATGAAGCTCCTTTAAATCACTAGCACTATTTTCATATTGATAATTTAAAAGCACGTCTTATTTCAACAAGGAATCAACAATGCAATTAACTTCTAAAATCCTCGCGTCAATCATTGGTTTAACCTTAGTTTTGCCTGTATATGCCAACGATATTGCTACCGTTAACGGTAAAGGTATTAGCCAATCTTTATATGATTTTATTAGCAAAGATGCTACTGCACGTGGTCAAACCGTAGACGCCAACACCAAAGAAATGATTATTAATAAATTGGTAAGCAGTGAACTCATTTACCAAGAGGCTCAACGCGTTGGTTTAGATAAGACTGCTGACTATAAAGCACGTGAAGAATTAGGTAGACGTGAATTATTAGTCAATACTTTCTTACAAGACTACCTCAAGAAAAACCCAGTAAGTGAAGCTGACACTAAAGCCGCTTATGACAAATACAAGCAAGCTCTAGGTGACAAAGAATACAATGCGCGTCATATTTTGGTCGCTACAGAAGCCGAAGCAAAAGACATTATTGCTCAGCTTGGTAAAGGTGGTGATTTTGCAAAAATTGCAAAAGAAAAATCTAAAGATCCAGGCTCAAAAGATAAAGGTGGTGATTTAAGTTGGTTTTCACCTGCTGGCATGGTTAAACCATTTAGTGATGCCGTAGTAGCACTAAAAAAAGGTAGCGTTACACAAACGCCAGTACAAACACAATTCGGTTGGCATGTCATTAAACTTGAAGATACGCGTGCGACCCAAGCCCCAGCCTATGACAAAGTGAAAGAAGGCTTGCAAAAACAATTACAACAACGTCAGTTAGAAAAGTATTTAGCTGATTTAAAAGCTAAAGCTAAAATCACAGTTAATAACAAGTAACAATTATTGAAGAAACCCAGCTTGCTGGGTTTTTTTTCACCCCTTACATCGCATCGTTTTTGATTTATGAGATAATAAGAACGATTATCATTTAATTAAATCTATAGCATGCTAAAGTTAAGTCAGTTACAAGTCGGTCAAAGTGGCATTATTCAGCAGGTTCATGCCGAGCCCACTTTAGCTTTAAGGCTAAATGCAATGGGATTCAGAACTGGAAAGCTTATTCAATTGATTAGAACTGCACCACTCAACGGACCTCTACAAGTGCGAATTGGTAGCACAGACATTATTCTTCGCATGCAAGAAGCGCAACATATAGAATTGAAACAGCAATGAAACGTATTGCCCTCATTGGCATGCCCAACACGGGCAAATCCACCCTGTTTAATCGTTTAAGTGGCGCATCTGCAAGGGTTGGCAACTGGCCAGGTATCACTGTTGATTTAATGACCGCTAAAATTTTGGCGGGTGGGCATATTGTCGAGTTGGTCGATTTACCAGGCTTATATGATTTACATGGGTTTTCAGATGATGAACATGTCGTACGACACTTTCTAAGCGAGCATCCTGTCGATTTATTATTAATTGTTTTAAATGCTTCACAAATTGACCGCCAACTCTCACTCGCTCTACAAATCAAAGCACTAGGGCTACCCATGCTACTTTGCCTGAACATGATTGATGAAGCTAAGCGCGCGGGCATTAGTATTGATGTCGATAAAATGAGCCAACAACTTGGCATACCTGTGTTTCCAATTAGTGCAAAGTATGGTGACAATTGCCAACAAGCGATTAATTTAGCTGGTAATTTAATCCATCAAACTGGGGAATTGGTGAGTCCTGCAAAAATTAGTCAACAACTTGAAGCTGATATTGCCATTGAGCATGAGATGGAATCCATAGTGAAATCAAGCGTGCAAATGCCACTAAAGATGAATGACCAACTCACAACCTCTATCGATCGTATTTTATTGCACCCATGGCTTGGTTTGCCCATATTTTTTGCAACCTTATTTGCTATTTTTCAGCTCATATTCACTTTGGGCACACCATTACAAGATTTTGTTGCTTGGATTTTAGATTTATTTAAACTGCACGCGCTAGAACCAGCGGTAAGTAGTTTGCCCAAATGGTTAAGTGCATTAATCGTGAATGGCATATATGATGGCGTTGGCACAGTAGCAGCGTTTGTGCCTATCGTCGTGCTATTCTTTTTAATTATGTCCATTGTGGAAGACAGTGGCTATATGTCACGTGCTGCATTTTTAATGGACGCACTCATGGCTAAAATGGGCATGGATGGGCGAGGCTTTGTAATGGTGCTTATGGGCTTTGGTTGCAATGTTCCAGCCCTAATGGGAACGCGTGTCATGCGCTCAAGAGCCATGCGCCTACTGACCATGTTAGTCATTCCCTTATCTTTATGTTCTGCAAGACTTCAAGTCTTTGTCTTTATGACCGCCATTTTATTCTCAGCCAACCAAGCACCCTTTGTGCTTTTTGCCATGTATCTCATGAGCTTCATAACCATTTTAATCACAGCACTTATTTTTAAAAAACATTATAAAAATCAAGAACCTTTTATTTTAGAGTTGCCTCCTTACCGTTTTCCAACAATTCGACAAATCTTGTTAAGAGGCTGGCATGAGGTGCGCCATTTTTTAACGCGCGCGAGCAAGTTTATTGTGGCTGGCGTGGTATTAGTATGGGCTTTAAGTAATTACCCAGCTGGCTTAGCAACCGCCAGCGCCGAAACCTATGCAGGCCAGATTGGCGCCTTTTTTGAACCTGTGCTCAGCCCAATTGGTATTGATGGAAAATTGGCGATAACCTTGATTTTTGGCTTTGTTGCTAAAGAAATTGTGGTAGGCTCTCTAGCCGTGATTTATGGGCTTCAGGGTGATGCATTAACTACCATGATTGCCAGCCAATTAGACTGGGTGCAAGGCGTCAGCTTTATGTTATTTACCCTGATATATACCCCATGTTTATCCACTATTGCTACCATGCGTAATGAATCTAAAAGTTATACATATACGGGTATTGCCATTGCTTGGTCCCTAATATTGGCTTGGCTAGTGAGTTTTGTGTTTTACCAAGGCGCCCGTTGGTTGGGCTACTAACTCATTACAACAATTCTTCTAGTTTAATGGCAGAAAACTCAATGGCATTACCATCTGGGTCACGGCAAAATACAGCCGCTCTGCCTGACATGCTTTTAGTATAGGCCACACCCGCTTTTTCTAGGGCTTGAATCACGGGCTCAACATCATCCACAGCTAACGCTAAATGAATATCTCGACCGCCATGTGGAGGCTTAATGGCATCTTGATAAGGGTCAGGCACACACATTAAATGAATTTGATTAATACCAATATTGTACCAAACCCCTTCAAAGCTTAAAGCGGGGCGCTTATTACTTGGTGTTAGCCCCAACACACCTTCATAAAACTGTTTAGCGCGTGCCAAATCACTAATAATTAAGCCTATATGCAAAAACTGTGTAATCTGAATCATGATAAATGTGTAGACCTAAAAGCGAAATAAATTGCGCCTTCTGAAAATTACACCGCAGATTCGCCAGTTTCACCAGTACGAATTCGCACAACTTGCTCAACTGAAGTTACGAATATCTTACCATCGCCAATTTTACCAGTATGTGCCGCTTTGATAATTGCCTCCATGGCGGTTTCAACCATATTATCTGCGACCACTAATTCAATTTTAATTTTTGGCAAAAAATCCACCACATATTCTGCACCACGGTATAACTCAGTATGGCCCTTTTGACGACCAAAACCTTTCACCTCCGTGACCGTTAAACCGGTGACACCAATTTCAGATAATGCTTCTCTTACTTCATCTAATTTAAAAGGTTTAATGACTGCATCAATTTTTTTCATGCTCGCTCCCTAGTCTTATATCTCGTTTATCTTTTTGAAAAATCATACTTAGTAGTGATTGGGTATCGCCTATCTTTACCAAAACCTCTGTGCGTAATTCTAACGCCAATTGGTGATTGTCGGCGTTTATATTCGTTTCTATCAATCAGGCTCAACACACGCAAGACATCCTGCTTTTTATAGCCGAGTAATACAATATCATCAAAACTCATGTCATCTTCAACATAGGCTTGCATAATGCCATCTAAAATATCATACGGAGGCAGACTGTCTTGGTCTTTCTGGTCTGCGCGCAACTCTGCTGAAGGTGCACGCTCAATAATACGTTTTGGAATGACAGAAAACAAGCCATTGCGATAGTGACATAGTTTGTAGACCATGGTTTTTGGTACATCTTTAAGCAAAGCAAAACCGCCTGCCATATCTCCGTATAGCGTAGAATAACCAACGGCCATTTCACTCTTGTTACCTGTAGTGACGACAATCGAACCAAATTTATTAGAGAGCGCCATTAATAACATACCCCGAATACGCGCTTGTAAATTTTCTTCTGTGGCATCAAAAGGTCTATCCCTAAAGGTTTCAGCCAATGTATCAAGGTATAAATCATACAAAGGTTTAATCGCATATTCACGATAATGCACCCCTAAGTGTGCGGCCATTTCACGCGCGTCTTCAATACTTATATTAGCGGTAAATTCTGAAGGCATCATGACCGCTGTCACTGCATCTTTACCCAATGCATCGACTGCAATAGCTAGTGTTAAAGCGGAGTCGACACCTCCAGAGAGCCCTAATACAATGCCAGGAAAACCATTTTTATGTACATAGTCTTTTAATCCCAAACAAAGTGCATGATAAATCGCAGCTTCTGTGCTTTGCGTTTCTTCAATCAACGTTTGCTTTGGTCTGCCATCGCTAAGCTCTATGACGCTTAAGCACTCTTCAAATGCAGGCATTTGATAACAAACATCACCTTTTGCAGACATTACAAATGAAGCGCCGTCAAACACCAACTCATCTTGACCACCCACCATATTGGCATAGATAACTGGCACTTGGTTTTCATTGACACGTGCCTTGACCACTTCATAGCGCGCCTGTTGCTTATTGATATGAAACGGTGAGGCATTAAGCACTAATAGCGCCTGCGCGCCTCCTTGAATCGCCAAATGTGCAGGACTCGCTTCCCAAACATCTGCACATACCAAAATACCAAACGTCATGCCACGATGTTCTAGCAGCAAAGCTTGCGTACCAGCTGAAAAATAGCGCACCTCATCAAACACACTGTAATTAGGTAATACTTGTTTATGGTAGGTAGATTTCACCTGACCATGCTCTAATACTGAAGCCGCATTAAAACAGTGTGAGTTTTGCAATGCTGAATGCCCTACAATCACGGTAATATCTGGTAAGGCTTTTGCAAGGTCAAGTAGCGCTTGATGACAGGCTTGATTAAAATCTAGGCGTAATAATAAGTCTTCGGGTGGGTACCCACATAAGGCAAGCTCAGGCGTTAACATTAAACTAGCACCAGCTTGTTTGGCTTTGTTAGCGTAATCTAAAATCTTAGCGGCATTGCCACTAATATCGCCAACGGTAGGATTAATTTGCGCGATAGCAATTTGAATGCTTTGCGCCATTAATAACTACCGCCTGCCTCTTTTATCATTGCCACCATGGCTGGGTCGCCTAATTTTAATGCATAGACATAGGCTGTTAAGCCATATTGATCTTTTGCTTTGATATTAGCACCAGCATCAATCAACATTTTTGCAATTTCAATCTGCTTTTCACTAACTGCAATATGAAGCAGTGGAGAGCTTTCTGCATCTTCATGATTTACATTGGCGCCTTTAGCAATGAGGGCTTTAGTCGCCTCAATTTGTCCTTTCTTAACGGCCCAAGTTAACGCTGTCCATTGATGTTTATCTTCATCGTCAATATTGGCATGATGTTGAATGAGCACTTCAATAATAGGTGCATAGCCCTCTTTAGCAGCCAACATTAAGGCGGTTAGGCCAAATCTGTCTTTTACTGAAACATCAACACCATGGTTTAACAAAGTCGTCACTGTTGGTAAATCACCTTTTTTTACAGCATGCATGAGCACAGTGCGCCCTTCTTTATTGCGGCTATTTGCTTCGGCATGATGAGCCACGAGCAACCCAACAAAACTGCTATACCCTTCAGAAGCGGCCAAACCAAGCGCAGTCCAGCCTGAATTGTCGCTTAAATTAGTATCCGCGCCGTTTGCTAGCAATACGTTGGCAGTATCAGTATGGTTCTTTTTGGCTGCATACATCAGTGCAGACCAGCCCGTTTGGTCTTTTGCATTGACTTGGGCACCTTTAGCAAGCAACAATTTCGCAACTTCAAATTGATTTTTACGTGCAGCGTACATTAAAGCAGTGACATTATCTTTATCTTGCGTATTGGCATTTACACCACTTGCAAGCAAGGCTTTAACGGTAAGCACATCCCCTTTTGAAGCTGCTGTTAGTAGATAAGCGACATCTTCTGCGCCCCATGCAATGGACATCATGCCAAGTAAACATACTAACAATCCACGCTTAAACCATAGTTGAGGGTTCAATACATTATCCTTTTGCTTGCATGGCGGTTAGCACCGCTTGACCTAAACCTGCTGGCGAATCTGCCACTACCACCCCTGCTTTCTCTAGGGCAGCAATTTTATCTTCAGCCTTGCCACTTCCACCCGAAATAATAGCACCCGCATGCCCCATTCGCTTGCCTTTGGGGGCGGTTTGACCAGCAATATAGCCAGCCACAGGCTTCGTGACATGATGCTTAATATAGTCTGCCGCAGCTTCTTCGTCACTACCACCAATTTCACCCACCATAATAATGGCTTCTGTTTCAGCATCGGCTTGGAACAATGCTAAACAATCAATAAAATTCATGCCGCGAATTGGGTCACCGCCAATGCCAACGCAGGTAGACTGCCCCAGACCAAGTGCTGTTGTTTGATGCACAGCTTCATAGGTAAGCGTACCAGAACGGGAGACAATCCCGACCTTGCCGCGTAAATGAATACTGCCTGGCATAATGCCAATTTTGCATTCATCAGGCGTAATTACACCCGGACAATTTGGGCCTACCAACCTTGCGCCATTAGCTTTTAAAGCGGCTTTAACATTGAGCATGTCTAACACGGGAATACCCTCTGTGATACATACTATTAAGCGTATACCAGCGTCAGCTGCCTCCAAAATCGAGTCCGCGGCAAAGGCTGGCGGTACGTAAATCACTGAGGCATCTGCCTGCGTTTCTTTAACCGCCTCACGCATAGTGTTAAATACTGGTAAGTTAAGGTGTTGCTGACCACCCTTTCCGGGGGTAACACCACCTACCATTTGTGTACCATAGGCTAATGCTTGCTCTGAATGAAACGTGCCCTGTTTGCCTGTAAAGCCTTGGCATAAGACTTTGGTATTTTTATTAACTAATATGCTCATACTTGAATTACCCTGCTGCTTTAACTGCTTGTAACGCAGCATCTGTTAAATTTTCTGCGGAAATAATATTAAGACCACTCTCACGCAACATTTTCTTGCCAAGGTCGACATTAGTACCTTCTAAACGCACCACCACAGGAATTTTAATACCCACCTCTTTCACCGCAGTCATAATACCTTCGGCAATAATATCGCAACGCATAATCCCACCAAAAATATTGACTAAAATCGCCTTTACTTGCGTATCAGCCAAAATAATCTTAAAGGCCTTTGCTACCGTTTGAGCAGTAGCACCACCGCCAACATCTAAAAAGTTGGCTGGTGCACCTCCATGTAACTTAATTAAATCCATGGTCGCCATGGCTAAACCCGCACCATTGACCATACAACCGATATTACCGTTAAGTGCAATATAATTAAGCCCTGCGTGATGCGCCTCGGCCTCTTTAGCATCATCTTGTGACCAATCTCGCAACTCCGCCAAAGCTTTTTGACGGTATAAGGCATTATCATCTACAGTCATTTTGCAATCGAGCGCTACCAATTTGCCATCTTGCGTCACAATTAACGGGTTAATTTCTAAAAGCGCCAAATCATGATCTTTAAACAGTTTGTATAAGCCCTTTGCCATGCGCGTAAAGCTTGATATTTGCTCACCTTCTAAGCCCAACGCAAAAGCCAAATTGCGTGCTTGAAAATCGACCAAGCCATTTAGTGGGTCACACACCTCCTGCAAGATTTTTTCTGGCGTATTTGCTGCAATCTCTTCAATATCCATGCCACCCGCAACCGAAGCAACTATCACCACGCGCTCAAGACTTCTATCAACCAACATAGACAAATACAGTTCACGGGTAATCGGTAAAGTTTCTTCAATCAATAATTGATTCACAGGTTGACCATCTGGCGCATTTTGATAGGTCACCAAGGTTTTACCGAGTAATTGGTTAGCGACTGCTTGCGCTTCTGCACTAGACTTAACAACTTTGACGCCCCCTGCTTTGCCTCGCCCACCTGCATGGACTTGTGCTTTAACCACCCATGCTAATGCATCAATTTCTGAGGTTGCAGTTGCGGTTTCTTTTACCATGGAGATGACTTGTCCACGTGGCACAGGTATGCCATATTTTTGTAATAAGGTTTTGGCTTGATATTCGTGTAGATTCATGTCTTAAATGTGTATGTTGAAGCAAATAGCATTTTCGCGCAAAAGGCACATTGATGCTAGTAAAACCATACTTTTAATGTAATTTATTACTATATTTGATTATTGACATAAGCAGATTCTGCTTGCTCAAGAGATGTTTTCCATTGAAAATGCCTGCATTAATAAATAGGGTAAATAAAGTGATGAGATTTCATTTGTGTATGATAGTAGGTCTGATGTGTTTGCTTTGCGCTTCCACTGCAAGCGCAACCTTATATAAATGCAAAAACGCGCAAGGACAAGTTAGCTTCTCAGACCTACCATGCCCTGTGGATAGCAAAGTGACTGAAACGAAATCTACCGTTAAAGCCAATGCCGCCAGTGAATCCAATCAAAGCAAAAGCGAGCAAGCATGCTTTAAATTTCATAACACAGAACAAAATTTTATAGCGCCAGAAACCAGTACACTATTAGCCTCAAGCAAAAAGTTTGTCAGTGTCAAACGTGTCGGTGCGCGCCAATTAGTCAGCATTACCATTAAATCAAAAAATGAACACGGCATTTTCATTAAATCTTCATTCGACTGCTTGATGATGGGCAATGGTGAAACCGTCAATCAAGACCCTTATGAATTAAATGAATAATGTCACGTGTTTTAACTTATCTATTTTTACTATACCCCTTTGAAATCAAACAATAACTATGCGTCTCGTTCTTCAAGCAAAGCACATCCAACCTACTCATTTAATTAATGTACACCAACTTGCGGGCATGACACGTGGTCAACAATTCATGCAAATTGGTGAGCATGCTTATTATCTGCCTGGGCAAACAGCAAAATCTAACGAGGTGTTGAGTTTTTGTGCACAACAGCAGATTGAATGCCACTACGTGGATGACCATCATACTTTAAACAATTTCAAACTCGCCGTGATGGATATGGATTCCACACTGATTAGCATCGAATGCATTGATGAAATTGCTGACATGATGCAACTCAAACCACAAATTTCAGCGATTACTGAGAGTGCGATGCGCGGTGAAATTGACTTTACACAAAGTCTGAAACAGCGAGTCTCTCTGCTAGCTGGCTTAGATGAAAGTATGCTGCATCGGGTCATCAATGAACGTCTAAAACTCAATCCAGGGGCTGAGCATTGGATTGCCAGTTGTAAACAACACGGTATTAAAACGATGGTGGTTTCTGGTGGTTTTACGCTATTTGCCCAGCATGTAAAATCGTTATTGGATTTAGATTACTGTGCAGCAAATACCCTAGAAATCATCAACGGCAAACTCACGGGAAAAATTTTGGGCAACATTGTAGATGCTGATGCTAAAGCGCAACACCTAACTGAATTGCGAAACACGCTTGGTTTGACGCAAGCGCAAACGATTGCTATTGGTGATGGCGCCAATGATCTCAAGATGATGGCAGTTGCTGGAGCAGGCGTAGCCTACCATGCTAAACCTGTGGTGCAAGCGCAAGCTACCTATGCAATTAACTTGAGTGGGCTAGAAGGCATCAGTCATTTATTCTTAACCTAATCTTAGAAGACTGTTTCTTTGGGTATAAATAGCTCACAAGTACGCTGGTATTTAAGCTAAAATAAAATAAGATTAGTGATTATACAAATTCACTTGTATGTGCAAAATAATTATTCTTAGGGGGGATGTCGTTGAGTCTTGCACTTAGTGTTCCAAATGTTGAACAAATTCAAGCCTTTTCGAAACGTGTCGGCATTATTGCCCTTATATATTTTGTTATTTCCTTTTGTGGTAGCTATCTCACCCCCTACGTTAACACCTTTACCTTTGCTGAATGGCCAGCCATTGCAATTGCTGTGGCGGTTGGTCTGCGTTTTAGCTGGGCTGGCGTTTTTGCCACCTTTCTAGGTTCATTATTTTTTCATCTGATTAGTATGCCGTTTGAGTTAGCCATGTTGCTAGCACTTACCTCAAGCATTGCAGCATTTTTATTTAGATTTTTTACCCTCTTGTTTTTTCCTGATGCGAAAACAATACAAAGTGTATCAAATGTGGCAGTATTTGCGCTTATTGTCACGCCTTTAGTCGTAGCTATTCACGCCCTCTTTGCCTTACTTTGCTTAGATTTATATCGTTTTGTTGTCCTCAATAATATTGGTCAAAGCTTTTTATCATGGTGGTTTAGTGAGCTACTGATTATTTATTTAGCTACACCGCTTATTTTATCTTGGCTCTCATACCAAAAACAATTTAAGCCGATGAGTAAACAAATAGAAGCAGGCGCTATTTTGTTATCCATGATTGTAGTCTCTGCCTTAGTGGTGTTTTATGGACACATTAAAAGCCCTTCAGACATTGTAGTATTTGTATTATTACCATTTGTACTGATTGCCGCTTTACGTTTTAGAAGCTTTGGGGCACATTTAGCTATATTTCTTGCAGCTATCATTGCTTTTGTTACCCTTGTGCTTAGCCATGCACATATTAGCCCAGAATCTTATGCGCAAGCAGTATTTACCCTACAAATCAGCCTGGTGCCGACAACCCTTGGCGGCTTGTTTGTTGCGTCTGCGTTTTCTGAACGCCACAAAGCAGAAGCTGAGCTCAACAAACTTGCTAACCATGACCCGCTCACAGGGTTACCGAATCGCTCCTATTTCCAAGATTTTTTAGTGAGAAGTTTGGCACATGCACAAAGGCAGAAGCATCAAGTCTATTTGCTTTTTATTGATTTAGACCGCTTTAAAAAAATCAACGATTCACAAGGCCACGAGATTGGTGATGTAGTGCTAAAAATTATTGCTACCCGCCTTAACGACATTTTGAGAACTGATGATTTTGTAGCACGATTAGGAGGTGATGAGTTTGCCGTGGTATTTACTCATCCGCCAATTAATAATGCAGCCAATAATTTAGCCAAGAAAATTATTAAAATTGTCTCTGAACCATTTGAAATTAATGGCCGTAAATATTCCGTTGGGGCAAGTATCGGTATAAGCGTATACCCTAATGATGCTAGCGATGCTAATACCTTACTCAGGCAAGCTGATTTAGCAATGTATCAAGCTAAAAACAGACAAACAGGCTTTGAATATTTTAGTGAAGAAATGAATGCATTTGCGCATGAGCAACTACAAATCGAAAACGGCTTACGTCATGCACTTGAAAACGACGAATTACTGTTAATGTACCAACCAAAACTTGATTTAAAAACCAAAAAAATTGTTGGCCTTGAAGCCTTAGTGAGATGGTTAAGTAAAAATGGTACCTTAACAAGCCCAGATAAATTTATACCCATTGCAGAAGAAACGGGTTTGATTGTGCCGATAGGTCGATTTGTGATTAAAGAAGCTTGTGAACAATGGGTTAGGTGGGATAAGGCTGGGCTGAATCCGCCGCCAATTGCAGTTAATATTTCACAACGGCAATTTAGCGATGCGCATTTGCTAAGAGATATTCGTGAAACCATTGAATCCACTGGTATGGTAGCAGATATGTTACATGTAGAAATTACCGAAAGTGCCACCATGGACGACCCTGAAATGACCATGGATATTTTGCAATCCATGCATAAATTACATCTGCATTTATATATTGATGATTTTGGAACTGGGCACTCCAATCTAGGTCAATTAAGAAGATTGCCTATTGATGCGCTAAAAATTGATAAAAGTTTTATTAATGACATGCTCACCAATAATGATGATGCTGAAATTGTCACTGCGATTATTAATTTAGCCCATGCGCTGAAACTCAGAGTTGTGAGTGAAGGTATTGAAACCGCGGCGCAATTAGACTTTTTAAAAGAGCTTAAATGTGATGAAATTCAAGGGTATCTGATTAGCAAACCGCTAGCGCATGACCAAGTAACTGCCTTATTTAACAAAACTATACACATTAACCGCGACTGATTATTATCAATCACACAATTTTTTAGGAAATTCCATGCTGTTTAAACAATTCTTAATCGGTTTTTTTCTTTTATGTACCGCATTACATTCCTATGCGCAGCCCACAGTTGAAATCAAAACCAATATGGGCGTAATGATTGTTGAGCTTAATGCAGAAAAAGCCCCAAAAACAGTTGAAAATTTTATGCAATATGTCCAAGAAGGGTTTTACAGCGGTACCGTGTTTCACCGCATTATTGGCGGCTTTATGATACAAGGTGGTGGATATACGAGCGACTTTACAGAAAAGCCAACGCATAGCCCGATACAAAATGAAGCGGATAACGGCTTAACCAATAGTGTAGGCACCATTGCGATGGCTAGAACCAACGACCCACACTCTGCATCATCCCAATTTTTTATTAATGTCGCAGATAATACTTTCTTAAATCATTCAGATAAATCTGAACGTGGTTGGGGTTATACCGTATTTGGAAAAGTTGTCAAAGGCATGGATGTTGCCCAAAGAATTTCACGCTTACCCACCAATGGGGGTGATGAACCGATTCAGTCAGTTCGCATTGAATCCGTTACCTTACTTGAAAATAAAGCAAAAAAATAAATCAGGAATCTAATTCAGATTGCAATATTAATGCTGCGAGTTCTTCTTCACTAAAGCCAGCTTCAATTCTTGCCTGTTTATTAAAACTCGTCGCATTAACTTTGATGCCATATTGTTTGATGAGCGCTTGATAAGTTTGCTCTGGGTTAATATCTGCTTGATCACACAAGTATTTAAACCAGTAGTCGCCAAAAGCAACGTGGCCAATTTCATCTCGCAAAATAATATCAACTATCGCAGCTGCGGTTTTATCACCCGCCTGCGATAGTTTTTCACGAATCGCAGGTGTTGCATCTAAGCCTCTAGCTTCCATGGTTCTGGGCACCATGGCAATTCTTGCAAGCAAATCATTCTGTGTGCGTTCAGCCAGTTCCCACAATGAGTTATGTGCAGGAAAATCACCATAACTATAACCCAAGCTTTTGAGATGATTATTTAACAATGAAAAGTGTAAAGACTCCTCTTTAGCGACGACTAACCAATCCACATAAAATTTAATCGGCATATCAGAAAAACGCCACATGATATCAAGGGCTAAGTTAATTGCATTAAACTCTATATGGGCTAAGGCATGTAGCAATACCGCCCTGCCTTCTAAACTGTTGAGTGAACGTTTTTTCACTTCTTTGGGAGAGACCAAAACTGGCTGTAAAGGACGACCTGGAATTGGCAAGTCGCAATGTAATACTTGTTTTTCGTTCAGGGTAATTTTTCTTTGTTGCCAAGCATCATAAAGATGCCTAACGCCAACTGATTTATCTAAGGGATCATTAACCGCTAACCAGTATAGCGCTGCATGGCGTAACTCTGTTAATTCATCTTGTTGTTTATTATTCATTTTTTAGCACCACATTGATCACACATTAACGACTTGTATTAATATGTAAAGGTCTTAAACTGAGCATTGTACTTATGCAATTTCAACTAAAGTGAGTATAGTCGTAAAATGTACATCAACTGTAAGATATTGTTAATATTTTTTTACACATTTGCCTTGTCAGGCTGTGCCACAACTGGGCCAAAAACATTTTCAATTAATGAAAAAACGTTACAAACTAAGCTGGCAAAGCATATCAGCACCCCCATCACCTTAATGAAGGTGATTCATATTCAACTTAGCAACCCAATAATACAATTAAACGAAAAAACAAATCGTCTTAATGCCACGCTTGATACGCAGTTTAAAAGCCCGTGGATAGCCAAAACCTTAAACGGTAAAATGCATATTTCTGGCATGCTTAGATATGCCGCGGATGAACAAGCGGTTTTGTTGGATGACGCTATTGTCGATAATATTGAGATAGCTGGTTTAGATAGCCAACATAATGCATCATTAACTGCACTAGCCAAGCATATTGGTGGTGAGTTGTTATCAGGGATGGTGTTATATCAGCTTAAACCAGAAGACCTGCGTTTTGGTGGTACGGACTACACCCCTCAGGATTTTAAAATTATAGGTAACAACTTACAGGTCACACTAACGCCAAATCCATCCCAATAACAGATATTGTGATTCTTAGAATACTATTAAAGTCAGATTGAATTTAGTGCAGCGGCAAATAGACCACTTCGCCGGCTTTCATATCTGGAACTAATAAATAGTTTCCGTCTTGTGTTAATGTAATGTCAGCAGCGGCTTTAAAATCGCCCCTGAGCAGGGTAACGTGACCCGTTTGTACGCTAAACACCTTGCCATTTTTCCAATCGCTCACGTACAAAATACCCGCATGTCTCACTATTCCATCGCCGCCACCAAAGCCTTCTGCAATCGCAAGCATGGTGTTATCTTGCATATTCAACTGGTACAAAATCCCAGAAGTAAAGTCCACCCAAATTAACTGTTTGCCCTGATCTTCAATCAATAAACCATTGGGGGTAAGTACTCTGGCATCCATTTGCGTGTTAATCACCAAGCTCACTTGACCTTGCGGATTAATTTTATAGATTGCACCGCCACCACCCTTTAAATCACCTGAGTCAGATACATATAAATTACCCATAACATCAGATTCAAGGTCGTTTAAAAACTCTGGCGTTTTAGGAAAAGCTTCAGCATTCACAAAGACTGTCCATTCACCTTGCGCATCCACCTTTAATATTCGTGTTTTATCCGCAACAAATAAGGTATCTCCCACCATCGCTAGTCCTTTGGGGTCATCCATCCCTTTAGCAAACGGCATCAGTTTGCCCTGACTATCAATAATACTAATAGCACCATCGCCATCTTTACCGAACTCACCAATCTCTGATACCAATATACGTCCATCTTTTGCCTGTATTACTGATTCAGGCATATGCAAACCAGTTACTTGCGTTGGTTGTTCAGCACAAGCCAGAGCTGTGAAAAATAGTGCTAACCATGTCAAAGTCATTTTTGTGATGTTCATTTGCTTTCCTTTTATGATGTCATGTTAAAACGACATGAATTGAATTTTTGGGGTTGGTAATAGATTGACCATAGCACAATTATCATGCGTTGAGATGGCTTGTTTAAGTGCAGTTTGAATTTTATTATCAGCCCACATTTTGTCTGCAATGATTTGCATCGATTTAACATACACTTGATTTAACTGTAGCTCAGGTTTGATATCTAAAAAGCCAAATTTGTTAGCTTCGCCTACAAATGTCTCAATGAGTTTTCCATCTTGGTCATAGGCGACAGCAGTAATTTTGGCGTAAAAAACTTGCGATTGTGGGTTATAAAAAATACGTGGTCTCAGCCATACTAATAGTTGACCCGCATTAGACTGTTGTATTGTTGCTGTGCTTGCTGACGCAGACTCTTCTGCTGGGCACATTGCCACTTCTCCAAACTGTTGAGAGAGCACTTGTTCAGCTGCCGCTTCAACTAAAGGGCCTTGCTTAAACCAATGGTCTTTGAAGTATTGCCAAAGTTTGACTGGATGCTCGTACTCTTGGGCTTGAATATATAACAATACCTTAGCTTCTTTTTGGTTATTAGCTTGCGCATGACAACTTATGGCAAGCAACAAGAGCAAAATCTGCACACATTTTAAATAGCATTTCATATAGAGATACCCTAATTATTTCCGTGTAATACGATACACTACGCCTAGCTTATCATCAGAAACATAGATTGCGTGATCAGCGCCCACAATCACATCTACTGGTCTTCCCCAAGCACTTTTAGCTTTTAGCCAACCTGACACAAAATCTTCAACTGCCGTAGGTAAATGCTGAGCATTCATCTTAACGCGTACTAGTTTGTATCCAGAAGGTTGCTCACGGTTCCAAGAACCGTGAAGCGCAACAATCGCATCTGTTTTAAATTGGCTGGAAACATCAGCTTGGTGTAAGAAGCTTATTCCTATTGGCGTGCTGTGTGATGTAAACGTAATGGCTGGTGCTTTAGTACTAGAACAAAATCCTGTAGGTTGAGGAAAGTTAGGGTCAGCAAACTGATTACCCCAACAGTAGGGCCAGCCATAATGTTGGTTAGCTTCAATAATATTTAAATGCTCTGGGGGTAACTCGTCATTGACCTGACCATGCTTAGTTTCAGAGCGGTTATCAGCACCTTCATTTGTGGCAAACATGGCTTTTGTTATTGGATGCCATGCGTATCCCTGTGAGTTTCTTAAGCCTCTTGCCCAAACAGGGCTTTGACTGTGCCTACCCAAAGTCTGTAATGCCCCTGCTGGTTTGCCATCTATGGTATAGCGATGCATAGTAGCACGGTTTGCATCCGACTCTTCACACACATTGCAGCTTGACCCAACATTTATATATAAATACCCATCTGGCCCCAACTTAAGGCTTTTGTAGGTATGTCCTCCAGTTGGCAAACCAACAATAATAGGTTTAATGCCAACTGCAGGCCAAGCGTTATCTTCTTGCTTGAGCACTACTACACTGTCTTGATTAGCTACATAAAGTTGTCCATTCACAAATGCCAAGCCATGAGGTGCATTCAATCCATGTTCAGCCACCATGACTATTTTATCTGCAACACCATCGTGGTCTTCATCGGGCAACATGACCACTTTATTTTGTTTGGAAAGTGAGAGATATAAATTTCCATCAGGGCCAATAGCCATCATACGTGCACCAGCTAAGCGTTGACCCGCAACATGACCTGCGAAAAATTGAATATCAAACTCTGGGTGGATAGTGAGGGATTTGAGTATATCTTCAGATTGATTGGTATCAATATAGCGCGTAATCGCATGCCCCGCACTCACAAATACAACAAACCCAACGAGCAAATACAAGGTGTATTTGAGTATTTTCATATATTACCCAATGAAAATCATTAAGTGAGCGTATCAGACCAGATATTTTGCGCCCATGCCATACCAAACGTACCTTCTTCTAATGAAGGGGCGGCAGATACGCCACCACCATCTGCAGGTAACATCACTTGCTTTTCTGCATGATAGCGGTAAACATTAGCCACATGCATGGCCATATGGTCATTGACAAAGCTATAGCAGGTATTGGCAAACACAGGAGCGGGGTCTGGTGTTTGCTCGCGCATGAGCGACACAATTGCCGCCGCACATACTCTGGCTTGTGAAGTAGCCATATGCGCAGACTTAGGTAAAGCTGAAAACACTGCATCACCAATCACATGCACATTGGGGCTAACTTTTGACTCATAGCTTAAAAAGTCCACTTCACACCAGCGCTTATCAATATTAGTTAACTGCGCTAATTGTGCAACCTTACCCGCAAGCTGAGTGGGAATCACATTAAGCACATCTGCACGTTCAGTTTCAAACTCAGTTTTAATGGTTTTTGTTGTTGCATCAAGCTGTTGAATGGCACTATTGGGGCGGTAATCAATCATGCCCGCATACATTTCAAGAAACACTTTATTAAACAAGCCTTTTTTAGACACAATTTCAGGGTTAGCGTCTAGCACTATAATTTTACTTTTAGCTTTATGCTGTTTGAAATAAGAAGCGACTTGGCAGACACGCTCATATGGGCCAGGCGGACAACGGTATGGCGCTAAAGGAATTGTCATAACAAACACTCCACCATCAGGCATCGCCTCCAGTTGCTTTCTAAGAGCAACGGTTTGCTTTCCAGCTTTCCAAGCATGCGGAATTTGCAATTGCATGTTTGCCTCTTGTAATACTGGCAATGCATCGTAATTAAAATCGATGCCAGGGGCAATGACCAACCTATCATAGTGCAAGCTTGCACGTGACATGTGGATAGTTTTCGTCTCAGTATGAATCTGCATAACCTGATCTTTAACCCACTGTATACCATGATTGGCTATCAAGCTATCATAAGTAAAACTTAGGTCATCAATCGTTTTGCTACCACCCAACACTAAATTGCTCAATGGACATGAGATGAAATAGGGATTAGGCTCGACAACTACAACCTCTATTTGATGTTGGCTCCAGAGACGAATATATTTGGCAACGGTAGCCCCAGCGTACCCACCACCTATCACCACAACCCGTTGTTTTGGTTCAATTAAAGGCTTATTGATTGCACAAGCACCTAAACTACTCGCCGTCAATATCAAGCCTTGTTGTATAAATTGACGACGATTCATATTTAGAAATTCTCGGGACGAACGGGATGTTTTGGAAGGCCTGCAGGTCTTGGCTTAAGGCTTGAAAAGTGTTGAGCGAGTAGTTGAATTTCAACTTCGGTTAGCCCTTTTGCATGTCTGTGCATCACAGTAGAGGGCTGCTTACCCGATTTATAATCATTCAGTTTATTGATGAAATATTGGCTTTCTAAGCCAGCTAATGATTTATTGCCAGCCAACGCATTGCCATTTGTGCCATGGCACGCTGCGCAAGAACCCGCTAATACTTGAATATGTTGTTTTTCAGATTCTGAAAAGGCATCACCCGCATAGGCTGTTATTGCCTTGAGCAATAAGGCAACTGATAAGCCTACACGGATGGTATTCGAAAGCATATATGCAATTAAATTAGAAACATTGTCCTTGGCAACCCTCTTCAGAAACACCTAAGCTTTTTAAATACTCAACCATTTCTGTATTACCTTCATCCTTTAGTGGTCTAATCAAAGACACATCAGCCTTAAGTTTAATATTAACATCAGCGCCTCTTTCCACCAGATATTTCAATACATTTTTATGGTTACTTAATGCGGCCAAATGAAAGGCAGTATTCATACTGACTGGATGTTGATAATTAATTTCAGCACCTTTATCTAGTAAATATTTAACTATTTCGAGCTGTCCTTTATTGGCGGCGATTTGTAACGCAGACCAACCAAAAAACTTTTCGTTTACTTTTGCTTTATCGCTTTCAATGATTGATTTCACAAACTTTAAGTTGCCCTCACCAAGTGCAGCCGTGTATGGCATGTAGTCATCATCGTTAATTGCAAACGCTGATGCTGAAAGGCTAAGCGATAACACCAGAAATAAGGCTTTAATCAATTTCATACTTTTAATCTCCTCAATTACTACTTTTTAAATTAACCAACCCATTGCCTTGCATTGCGGAACATCCTAATCCAAGGCGCGTCTTCATGCCAATGATCGGGATGCCATGCATGTTGCACAGTTCTAAATACACGCTCTGGATGCGGCATCATAATGCTAAATCGCCCGTCATCCGTAGTAAATCCTGTTAGTCCGCGTGGAGACCCATTTGGATTAAAAGGGTAAACCTCAGTGGCTGCGCCAGTATTATCTACAAAGCGTAAACTCACTAACTTTTTAGTCATTACATCATTGACAGCATTTTCTGTAGAAAATTCCGTAAACCCTTCTCCATGCGCTACAGCAATTGGCATTCGGCTTCCTGCCATGCCTCTAAAAAATAGTGAAGGTGATTCTAACACCTCAACCATGGCGGTGCGCGCTTCAAATTGCTCTGATTTATTACGAACAAAATGTGGCCAATGACTAGCGCCGGGAATAATTGATTGCAAATTACTCATCATTTGGCAACCATTACATACCCCTAGCGCAAATGAATCGCTTCGTTCAAAAAAAGCTGAAAACTCATCTCTAGCCCGACTGTTAAATAAGATAGATTTGGCCCAACCTTCACCAGCGCCAAGTACGTCACCATAAGAAAAACCACCGCAAGCAACTAGTCCGGCAAAATCTTTGAGTGAAACTCTACCTGCAATAATATCGCTCATGTGAACGTCATAGGCTTGGAAACCAGCTCTATTAAAGGCGGCAGCCATTTCAACATGCCCATTAACGCCCTGCTCACGCAATACTGCCATCTTAGGTTTATTATCTAGATGCAAATAAGGGGCTGACACATTATTGGCTAAATCAAACGTTAAGTAGTCATGTAAGCCAGGGTCTTTTAAATCTAAAATACGGTCATACTCTTGCTGAGCACATACAGGGTTATCACGCATTTTTTGCATGTGATAGGTGGTTTCTGACCACATACGATGCAGGTCTGCGCGCATTTCTGCGAATAAAACTTGTCCAAATTGTCGGATAATAAAGCCATGATTATTGGCTACTGGCATGCCAATGATATGGCAGCTATGCGGAATATCATGGTTGATTTGTGTACAAATACTTTCTGCTAATTGCGCAGGCACTTGTAATACAGCACCCAACTCTTCATTAAACAAAGTAGCCAGTGCATCACCTGCTAATTCGCTAATATCAATATCTAAGCCACAGCGCCCTGCAAATGCCATTTCTGCTAGCGTTACAAATAAACCTCCATCAGACCTATCATGGTAGGCCAAAATTGTGCCTTCTAGATTCAAGCGTTGAATGACAGCAAAAAAAGCTTTGAGATGCTGTGCATTGTCAACATCGGGGCTAATATCATCAGTGGCGCTATATACTTGCGCTAGCGCAGAGCCGCCCATACGGTTTTTTCCATGACCCAAGTCAATTAAAATAAGCTTGGTATCCCCTAAATCTGTTCTTAGCTGTGGCGTAAGAGTCTTTCGCGCATCAGGCGTAGGTGCAAAGGCAGTTACCACCAATGAGATTGGGGCAGTCACCGCCTTTTTCTGTGCCCCCTCTTCCCAAACGGTTTTCATTGACATCGAATCTTTGCCAACAGGAATACTAATCCCTAATTGCGGGCACAATTCCATTCCAACTGCACGCACCGTATCATACAGTGCAGCGTCTTCCCCCGGATGCCCTGCAGGCGCCATCCAATTTGCGGAAAGCTTAATTTCTTTGATGTCTTGAATGTAACTAGCAGCAAGGTTGGTAATCGCCTCACCAATTGCCATACGCCCAGAGGCTGGTGCATCAATTAACGCGAGCGGCGCTTTTTCACCGATGGCAAATGCCTCACCACGATAGGTTTCAAAACCAGCAAGTGTTACGGCTACATCTGCAACGGGCACTTGCCAAGGACCAACCATTTGCTCACGCGCTACTAAGCCAGTTACGGAGCGGTCGCCTATGGTAATTAAAAAGGTTTTATCGGCAACACCGGGTAACCTAAGCACACGCTCTGCAGCTTGCTTTAGGCTAATGCCTTCAAATGAGAAAGGCATTAAATCGCGCTCTTGATGACTGACATTACGCGTCATTTTTGGAGGCTTACCCAACAGTACCGATAAATCCATATCCACTGGCTTATTGCCAAAATGACTATCTTCAACAGTTAAATGACGTTCTTCAGTTGCGTAACCAACGATTGCAAATGGACAACGTTCACGCTCACACAATTCTTTAAATAACGCTAAGTTTTCTTTTGCCACCGCCATCACATAACGCTCTTGCGCTTCATTGCTCCATAACTCGCGTGGTGACATACCCGGCTCTTCATTATGCACGTTGCGTAACTGAAACAAAGCCCCTACGCCAGCATCATTCACCAACTCTGGAAATGCATTGGATATACCCCCTGCGCCTACATCATGAATACTCAAAATAGGGTTAGCATCACCCATTTGCCAGCATCTATCTATCACCTCTTGCGCGCGACGCTCTAACTCGGGGTTACCTCGTTGTACAGAGTCAAAATCTAGATGTTCGGTATTTGCACCAGTATCCATACTTGAGGCCGCACCACCGCCTAAACCAATCAACATGGCTGGCCCACCTAATTGAATCAAGGCCGCACCAGCAGGAATCGGATTCTTTTTTGCATGTTTGGCTGAAATATTGCCAACACCACCCGCGAGCATAATAGGCTTATGATAGCCGCGCACTTCACCTGCAGCTTCAATTTCTAAAGTACGAAAATAGCCATTAATGTTGGGACGACCAAATTCATTGTTGTACGCTGCGCCACCTAGTGGACCATCAATCATAATTTGTAAAGCAGAAGCAATTCGTGAAGGCTTACCAAAAGGTTTCTCCCAAGGTTGCGTGAAATCAGGAATATTTAAGTTAGAGACAGAAAACCCTGTTAAACCAGCCTTGGGTTTAGAACCACTGCCTGTTGCGCCTTCATCTCTAATTTCACCACCTGCACCAGTTGCGGCGCCAGCAAAAGGAGAAATTGCAGTTGGATGATTATGTGTTTCCACTTTCATCAAGAAATGCATCTCTTCATCCACAAATTGATATGTACCATCAACTTGTGGATAAAATCGCTTAGTGCGCTCCCCAGCTACAATAGAAGCGTTGTCTGAATAAGCCACCACAGTGTTGCCAGGGTTAAGCTGATGGGTGTTGCGTATCATGCCAAATAGTGACTTTTCTTGCGGCACGCCATCAATGACCCAGTCGGCATTAAAGATTTTATGGCGACAATGCTCTGAATTGGCTTGCGCAAACATCATCAACTCTACATCCGTTGGATTGCGCCCCATTTTTAAAAAGTTATCTAGCAAATAATCCACTTCGTCCGTAGATAATGCTAAGCCCATGTCTGCATTGGCTTGCTCTAACGCAGCCTTACCACCCACTAAAATATCCACCACGCTTAAAGGCGCTGGTGTTGCGGTGTGAAACAGCTTTTGCGCATCGTCTAATTGCCTAAACACAGCCTCAGTCATACGGTCGTGAATGGCTGCTTTTAACGCTTGTTGCTCAGCAAGGCTTAATGCACTGCCATTAGTTTTACTCACGTAAAAGGCTATACCTCGCTCGATTCTTTGAATCTGCGCCAAGCCACAATGTTTGGCAATATCAGTCGCACGCGAAGCCCATGGCGATATAGTGCCAGGGCGGGGAATCACCAAAAATAGCTCACCATTAGGGGATTCTTCAACCATTTTAGGGCCATAGGTCAAAATTTGACTCAGTATGGCCTGCTGTTCACTACTAAATGGCGTCTCACTCCACACAAAATGCCAAAACTCTGCATATAAATGGTTAATTTCAGGCGCACTTTTTTTAAGTGCTTGTAAAATTTTTTCTAATCTGAATGATGAAAGCGCAGAGCTGCCGCGAAGACTTAGCATGAATGTTTTTGCAATAATTTTAAAACTGCAATTTTACCTTATTTCGTGCTAAATAACTGCCACAATATTTGCTTGATTTACTATCAATTTCTGACACTAACAACGCTACTAGATTTTTTTACTTTCATGATTACAATAATAAATAAGGGTGGCATCGCCACCCTTATTTATTATTACTAGCAGATTGCGGTTAATTAACTATTTGCCGATTGCACCAAATACTTTTTGTAATAAACCGCTGGCTTGACCAACAGGGTCTTTTCGAATCGCGGCCTCTTCTTTGGCAATCATGGCATACACACCATCCAAAGCTTTTCTCGTGACATATTGGTTAATATTGGCATCTTCTTTTTTGATTGCGCCAAATTTACTGCCCATCTCAGCATATTTATTATAGGTTTCTGCTAATTGCACGTTAGCAGTGGCTTTTTCTACGATAGGCAAAAATTTAGCCGCCATTTGTTCTGAGGTTGTTCTTTTAAAATATTGTGTTGCAGCGTCTTGCGGTCCAGTTAAAATGCCCTTAGCATCTGCTACACTCATCTTTTTAATAGAATCAACTAATAAGGATTTTGCTTCGGGCACGGCTGCTTCAGCAGCGCGATTCATTTTTAAAATAAGCTCATCAGACTGTTTGCCCATACCCATCATTTTCATACCTTTTTCAATCTTTTTGAGTGAGCTTGGTAGTGGAATCTTAACTTCCTTGTTTCCCAAAAAACCATCGGTTGCACCTAACATGCTGACTGCTTTACCCACCCCTTGCGTGAGTGCTTCTTTTAAGCCACCACTCGCTTCTGTGTTACTTAAATCACTCAATGAAATGGCGTGAACTTGCGTTGAAATACAAAGAGCAATAATAGTTAACATTTGACGCATAGCATTCTCCAAAATTTGATGTTTGCGTTAATGTGCTACCTAGACCAAAAAAAAGCAAGTGTTGTTATAAGCAACACTTGCTTCTTCATGCTTTTTTACTTTTGTATGCTTTTTTAACTTAAAACATTAAGCTTTTACAGGCTTTACATGCCAAATATTATTGGCATATTCCCCAATCGTACGGTCACTTGAAAACTTACTCATACGTGCCACATTTAAAATGGCACGACGCGACCACTCTTCTTTGTCTTTATATACTTTTGCCACTTCATCTTGAGTAGCTATATAGCTAGCATAATCAGCTAGTAATAAATAATGATCACCCTTACGCAATAGATTATCCACAATAGCTTGGTAACGATTTGGCTCTTCCACTGAGAAGAATCCACTGTCTATCATATCAATCACTTGCTTTAGTTCTGGATTGCTATTGTAATAATCGTAAGGGTTGTAACCTTTGGCCTTGGTTTCTGCAACCTGTGGCGTGGTTAAACCAAAAATGAAGATATTTTCTGCGCCGACTTCTTCACGAATTTCTACGTTTGCACCATCTAGGGTACCAATGGTTAATGCGCCATTAAGCGCCATTTTCATATTACCTGTACCTGAGGCCTCGGTACCTGCAGTAGAAATTTGCTCTGATAAATCACTACCGGGAAACAACACTTCCGCTGCTGACACTTCATAGTTAGGGTAGAACACGACTTTAAGTTTATCGCCTACTGACAAATCTTCATTCACAATCGCTGCAACGTCATTGATTAGTCGAATAATTTGTTTTGCCATCCAGTAGCCGGGTGCAGCTTTACCGCCAAATATTACTGTACGCGGGGTGATATTTTTAACCTTGCCTAAGCGAATGCGGTTATATAAGGTGATGACATGTAATACATTAAGTAACTGGCGTTTGTATTCATGAATACGCTTAATTTGTACATCAAATAAGCTGTTTGGATTCACAACGATGCCAGTTTTTTCTTCAATCTTTTTGGCTAGACGTAATTTATTCTCATGTTTTACAGCTCGAAACGCTTTACGGAATTCAGCATCATCAGCTAACGGTGTGAGTTTACTGAGCTTTGTTAAATCGTTTTGAAATCCATCACCAATTGCTTTTGCTATTAATTTTGTTAACCCTTGATTAGCCTGATTAAGCCAGCGGCGTGGCGTAATACCATTAGTAATATTACAAATTTTACCTGGGTAAATACGGTCAAAGTCTGCAAATAATGTACTTTTTAATAATTCACTATGTAATGCCGCTACCCCATTAACAGTATGACTGCCTACCACGGCAAGATGCGCCATGCGTACTCGACGACCATGAGATTCATCAATAATTGAAACGCGTGCAAGTAAATCAGTATCCCCAGGGAAATGATGATTCACCATCATTAAGAAATTGTGATTTATCTGGTAGATGATTTCTAAATGACGCGGCAATAGTTTCTCAAACAAACTCACTGCCCATGTTTCAAGTGCTTCTGGCATCAAGGTATGGTTAGTGTAGGCAAAAATTTGACCCACCAGTTTCCATGCATGATCCCATGTGAGATGGTGCACATCGACCAATTGGTACATCATTTCAGCTACGGCAATGGCAGGGTGTGTGTCATTAAGCTGTATCGCCACTTTATCTGGCAAGGTGTTCCAATCATGATGTTTTGCTAAAAAACGACGCAATAAGTCTTGTATAGAGGCAGAAACAAAGAAATATTGTTGTTTTAAGCGCAACTCTCGTCCAGAAGCAGAGGAGTCATTAGGGTAGAGTACTTTTGAAATATTTTCTGTTGCGTTACGCTCTTCAACAGATTTTTCAAAGTTACCTTCGTTAAAATGTCTTAAATCAAATTCACGTGAAGCTCTGGCAGACCAAAGACGTAAAGTATTTACGGTATTATTGCCATAACCAGGCACTGGAACATCAAACGCCATAGCAACTACATTTTCAGTATCCACCCAATGATGCTCCATGGGAGATTGTGGACGTTCTGGGTTGTGAAACTCGACAACGCGCCCACCAAATTTAACCACATAGGTACTTTCTGGACGTTGAAATTCCCATACATTGCCGTAACGTAGCCAGTTGTCAGGATTTTCTACTTGCGCACCATTGATAATAGCTTGCCTAAACATGCCATATTCATAACGAATACCATAGCCAGTACCTGGAATGCCCATGGTAGCCATAGAATCTAGAAAGCATGCCGCCAAACGGCCTAAACCACCGTTGCCAAGTGCCGCATCAATTTCCATATCAGTGACGGCTTCAATATCATGGCCTAACTCTTGCAAACCCTGTTTTAAATCTTCAGCAACGCCAATATTAAGGGCTGCATTTGACAACATACGACCCATTAAGAATTCTAATGAAAGGTAATAGATTCTTTTAGGATCTTCTTTATCATAAGCTTCAGAAGTCTTAATCCATCGATCAATAATGTGGTCGCGTACCGCATAAGCTGAAGTCACATACCAGTCACGCGGGGTTGCTACAGCAGGAATCTTAAACTGTGAATATTTAAGATGTGCTGAAAGCGATTGCGCAAAAGCCTCACCCCCCTGACTTGTATTCTTAACTGATTTTTTTGTCGTTGCCATACGATTTCCTATCTTTAGATTTTTGCATGTTTACTTACTCGTTTTAAACCAGCAAAAAATAAGCCAATCCCTGTAAGCAATATACGCCATTTTACCTAATCTTAGCTTGCTTTACCTTATAAATAGCAAGCTGTTGAAATCATTAAACTATCCTTAAAAGCACTCTCATAAAGTCTCGTTATAACATTTTTTTCCACTCAAATTAATGCGCCATATTGGTGCAATCGCTCAATAATTTTAGCCTCTAATTTGTATGGACGTGATAAAAACTATTCATTACAATATTTCAACAAATATTGAAATAACTATTATGAACCAAGACCACGCTATCCAAATCTTTGAGTCACTTTCATCAGCCATACGATTAGAACTTTATCGTTTGTTAGTCAAAAACCATCCAACTGGTCTAGTTGCTGGTGAAATTGCTCAGCAACTTAACATTGCACCCAATAATTTATCTTTCCATTTAAAAGCAATGACATACGCAAATTTAGTCAGCGTTAGGCAAGAAGGTCGTTTTCAGCGTTACTCCGCCAACCTTGCAATCATGCAAGCTACGATTAGCTTTTTAACCAATCAGTGCTGCCAAGGGAACCCAACGCAGTGCAGTATTGCGAGCATAGACTTACCCATTAAGTAAAGGTTCTAAATAGATGACTAACGTTTTATTTTTATGTACCGGAAATTCATGCCGTTCAATTTTAGGTGAGGCCACCTTTAATCATCTGGCGCCAACAGATTGGCATGCCATGAGCGCTGGTAGCAAACCTACAGGTTATGTGCATCCACGCTCACTTGCCTTATTAGCTAAAGAAGGAATTGCAACAGAGGGTTATTACAGTAAATCATGGGATAACTTACCTGCCACGCCAGATATTGTCATTTCAGTATGTGGCAACGCCGCCAATGAAACGTGCCCTGCCTATTTAGGCCCTGTACTTCGCTCACATTGGGGGGTTGAAGACCCTGCACACGTCACTGGCTCTGAATCAGAAATTGAGGCCGCTTTTAATAAAGCATATCAAGTACTACGTTTGCGAATTGAAGCGTTTTTTGACTTACCATTAAGCACCTTAATAAAAGACAAGGTAGCCTTAAAAGTAGCGATGGACAACATCGCTGACACAATTCATGAAGCTAATTATTTAAGTTTTAATCAAGGAAAATAGCATGCAAAAAACTAGCGCAAACATGAGTTTATTTGAACGCTATCTCAGTCTTTGGGTTGGGCTCTGCATCGCGATAGGCATTGTGTTGGGGCAACTCTTTGGGCCGTTGTTCCAAGCGATTGCTAACTTAGAAGTTGCAAAGGTCAATATACCTGTGGGCATACTAATTTGGGTGATGATTATTCCCATGTTGGTCAAAGTTGATTTTTCTGCGCTACATGAAGTAAAACAACATATACGCGGCATCGGGGTAACCTTAGTCATTAATTGGCTAATCAAACCATTAAGTATGGCTTTTTTGGGGTGGCTATTTATTCGCCAACTTTTTGCCCCAATGTTACCCCCTGACCAAATTGACAGTTACATTGCAGGGCTCATTTTACTTGCCGCTGCCCCGTGTACAGCAATGGTGTTTGTATGGAGTCGCTTAAGCAATGGCGACCCTTTATTTACGCTTACTCAAGTTGCGCTAAATGACACCATCATGATTTTTGCCTTTGCACCTATTGTGGCTTTGTTACTTGGTTTATCTGCAATTACCGTACCTTGGGAAACATTGCTAACCTCAGTAGTGGTTTATATCGTTATTCCTGTGATTTTGGCGCAAATTTGGCGAAAAATGCTTTTAAAACATGGTAATGCAGCATTTGATGCCGCCATGGAAAAAATTGGCCCTTGGTCTATTTGTGCACTGTTACTTACACTCGTTTTATTATTTGCTTTTCAAGGTGAGGCTATTATCCAACAACCGCTTGTGATTGCATTGCTTGCTGTACCCATTTTAATTCAAGTGATTTTTAATGCGAGTTTGGCTTATTGGCTAAACAAAAAGCTAGGTGAAAAACACAACATTGCTTGCCCATCTGCGCTCATCGGCGCAAGCAACTTTTTTGAATTAGCCGTCGCCGCGGCTATTAGCTTATTTGGTTTTCACTCTGGCGCGGCATTGGCCACAGTTGTTGGTGTATTGATTGAAGTGCCTATCATGCTATTGGTTGTGCATGTAGTAAACCAAAGCCGCGATTGGTATGAGGCAAATTAATGGATTGGTGTTTGCATCACAATGCGAGCTGCAGCCTTGCGCAACATTTCATGCATCACAATAAAGCTATTAGCCTCAAACCTGAGTGAAGTGCCACCCATCTCAATTTCTACACTATCTGCTGATTTGTTATACAACACTTTACAAGTCATTTTGCTTGGCAGCATTGCTTGCCCAACAATCGTTTTTCTAGCCATGTTGCTCTCCTAATTAAACATCATATGATAATGATAATCATTATCATTTAATTAGTCAATAAGCATTATTGAAATTTATGTAACAAAAAACCCACAACCTTTTGAGTTGTGGGTCTAATGAAACACTCCGAATACTTGGTTTAGTTTCTTCTTGTTTATTCAATCACACTAAGCAATTAAACTATTCATACGTTTTACAAAGCTTGCTGGGTCTTCTAGCTGCCCGCCTTCTGCGAGCAACGCTTGGTCAAATAATAAATGGGCTAAATCGTCAAACTTGGTGTTATCAGACTCAGCCTTAATGCGCGTTACCAAGCGGTGCTCAGGGTTGATTTCAAGCGTAGGCTTGCTTTCAGGTGTTTTTTGACCAGCGGCCTTGAGCATGCGCTCCAAGTTACCTGAAAGGTCATTTTCACCTGCCACCAAGCAAGCTGGTGAATCAGTAAGACGATGCGTGACACGTACTTCTTTTACTTTATCCCCCAGAGCTTTAGTGATTTTTTCAATTAAGTCTTTAGCTTCGTCTTCAACTTTTTTCTGCGCTTCTTTTTCTGCTTCGTCTTCAAGCTTGCCTAAATCTAAATCACCTTTGGCAACAGATTGCAGTTTTTTGCCATCAAACTCAGTGAGGCTGCCCAGCATCCACTCATCAACACGGTCAGACAAGAGCAAGACTTCAATGCCTTTTTTGCGGAAGATTTCTAAGTGTGGGCTATGTTTAGCTGCAGCAAAACTATCGGCAGTGATATAGTAAATTGCCTCTTGGCCTTCTTTCATGCGGCTAATGTAGTCTTTAAATGAGACCACTTGCGCATCAGTATCAAGATGTGTTGATGCAAAACGCAGCAGACTAGCGATTTTCTCTTTATTTGCCCAATCTTCACCTGGGCCTTCTTTAAGCACGCGACCAAACTCGCCCCAGAACTTGCTGTATTCTTCTGGTTTGTTTTCAGCCAAGTCTTCGAGCAAGCCTAGTGCTTTTTTCACAGAACCTGCTTTAATCGAATCAATATCTTTGCTATGTTGCAAAATCTCGCGTGATACATTGAGTGGCAAGTCGGCAGAGTCAATGACCCCGCGTACAAAGCGCAGATATTGCGGCATGAGTTTTTCTGCGTCTTCCATAATGAATACGCGTTTGACATAGAGCTTAATGCCATGACGGCGCTCACGGTCATATAAATCAAATGGCGCTTTGCTTGGTAGGTAGAGCAGTGAAATATACTCTTGCTTGCCTTCTACACGGCTGTGGCTCCACGCAAGTGGCTCTTCAAAATCGTGCGATACGTGTTTATAAAACTCTTTGTATTCTTCATCAGTAATATCACTTTTGCTGCGCGCCCATAGTGCAGAAGCTTTATTGACGGCTTCATCTTCATCAGTTGGTACTTGTTCGCCATCTTTCCATTCCGATTTTTTCATAATAATCGGTAAGGTGATGTGGTCAGAATACTTACGGATAATAGTTTTTAGTTTCCAATCATTTAAAAACTCGTCTTCGCCTTCGCGTAGATGCAACACAATTTCAGTACCACGTGTGGTTTTATCGGCTGGCTCTAGGGTAAAGTCGCCCTCGCCTTTAGATTCCCACTTCACTGCTTCTGTCGCGCCAGCGCGTAATGTTGTGAGTGTTACTTTGTCTGCGATAATAAATGCTGAGTAAAAACCTACACCAAATTGACCAATTAAATTGGCATCTTTAGCTTGGTCACCAGAAAGCGCATTAAAAAACTCGCGCGTGCCTGATTTAGCAATAGTACCAATATTATCAATCACCTCTTGGCGGCTCATGCCTATGCCGTTGTCGCTAATGGTGAGTGTGCGGGCGGCTTTATCAAAGGCCACGCGAATTTTAAGTTCAGAATCATTACCGTAAAGAGCGTTGTTTGAAAGCGCTTCAAAACGCAATTTGTCAGATGCATCTGATGCGTTAGAAATGAGTTCACGAAGCACTATCTCTTTATTGCTGTATAGTGAGTGAATCATCAGTTGCAGCAGTTGTTTTACTTCTGCCTGAAAGCCTAGGGTTTCTTTTTGTGCGGTCTTAGTCGTCATAAATATACTCCTTACATAAAACAATAAAGAGTTAATGGGGTTAGCTATTGCATTTTCAAGTAGTATTTCTAAAATCTTTTATAAAAAATTGAGCTTTTAGGAGATTCTAAATGGACATTAAAGTGACTGCTTTGAGTGAGACTAGTTTTCAAGTAGAGGTAAACAGCAATAGCCATACCAGCCATATAGTTCAAGTACCTATAGCATATGCGCAAAAACTTACCAAAGGGCAGATTTCAACCACTAAACTTGTAGAAAAATCTTTTGAATTTTTGCTCGAGCGAGAACCCAATACCAGCATATTGCGCAGCTTTGAGTTGAGTGTGATTGGGCGTTACTTTCCTGAGTATGAGCGCAAAATTCAAGCGTACTTTTAAAGTGACTCTAAATTGGCAAGCATGGTTGTTGCATGCTGTTCAATTGCTTGTTTCTCTTCAACTGAAAAACGATCCACATTTTTGGTCATTAGACTGGTACGAGGATTACGCGAAAACGCATCATAATGCTTAATTAAAAACTGCCAGTAGAGGGTAGTAAATGGGCAAGCTTGTTCACCTGTTTTAATGTCTGGTTTGTACTTGCATGATTGGCAGTAATTGCTCATACGATTGATGTACGCACCACTTGCCACATAAGGCTTACTGGTAAAGCGCCCACCATTGGCATATAGCGCCATTCCTAAGGTATTAGGTAATTCAACCCACTCCACAGCATCTACATAAATAGCCAAATACCATTGTTCAAGCTGACGAGGCTGCACCTGTGCTAAAAGCCCAAACAAACCAGTCACCATAAGACGTTGGATATGATGCGCATAGCCGTAATCTAGGGTTTGTTGAATAGTCTGGCGCAGACAATTCATCTGCGTTTTACCCGTCCAGTACCAATTTGGTAAATTATTTTCATGTGCAAAGTAGTTTGATTCAGCTAATGCTGGCATATCAAGCCAATAAACCCCATGAATAAACTCGCGCCAACCAATAATTTGCCTGATAAATCCTTCAACACTTGCAAGCGGCAACTGGTGTTGTTGATAAGCCTTAAGCGTTGCATGAATAACTTCTTGAGGGTGAATGAGTTTTAAATTAAGGGAAGAGGCGATGAGTGAATGCCATAAAAATGGGCTTGATTCAGACAGTGTTGATTGCCACATGGCATCTTGGTGCGGACCAAAATACGCGAGTTTGTGTTCTAAAAAGTCATTTAATAGTTCAAGCGCATTCTCTCTTGTCACTGGCCAACAAAAGTTTTTTAAACTACCAGGATGTTGCGGAAAGTATTGTTCAATATCCGCCATAACTTCTACAGTGATTGCATCTGTTGAAATAGTTGGTGCATTTGGAATATTGATTGGTCCCTGTTTACCAAATGCCTTTCTATTATCTTGGTCGTAATTCCATTCACCACCTTCAGGTTGACCATCTGTCATTAATACTTGATGTTGTTTACGCATCCAACGATAAAAAAACTCTAAGCGCAAGGTTTTATTCTTACCTGCCCAATCCTTAAATTGTGCTCTGCTACACATAAAATGCGTGTCATCTCTAATCGCTAGCGGAATATCGGCTTCTTTTGCGCATTGCTCTAGCGCTTGTTGAATATGGTAACAACCTGGCTCACATATAATAATTTTTTGCGGTTGCAATAAAGTGATATAACTTTTCCAAGCTGAAACTAAGTCATTAAAAGGGTGTTGCCCTAACTGCAAGTAGATGAGTGGGAAATCTTTTTCTTTAAGCAACTGCGCAAAATGACGCATGGCAGATAAAAATAAGGCAATACGTGCTTTGTGTGTCCATACTTTAGTAGATTCTGCAAACGCCTCAACCATGAGTATTTTATCTTGGTTAAAATCTATGCCATCCAGTGCCGCATTATTTAAAGTCAGTTGGTCGCCAAGAATAATAATGAGGTTTCGACATTGATGCTGTTCAGACATTTTTATAGGGCTTTTCTAAAAGTAAGATTAATACGTTGTTGCCCTAACAAAGGATGCTCCCCAGGCTTAAGCGGAGCGACCCCATGAAAATGCATTCTTGAGTGACCACCCCACACCACAGCATCACCATGTTCTAACAGAATTTTTTTAGGTTTATCGCTGCGTTGCAAACCACCAAATAAAAAAGTAGCTGGCAATCCAAGCGAAATTGAAACAATAGGTTGGCTAAAATCTTGTTCATCTTTATCTTGATGCAAGGCCATTTTAGCGCCAATTTGGTATACATTCACCAAACAAGCATCTGGCAAAAAATTAGCATACCCAGCTTGAAGCGCAGCATCAGAGGCCATTTGTTGCATGAGCGCAGGCATGTCTGGCCAAAAACTACCAGCATAAGGGTCTACTGCGCTATAGCGATAGCCTTTTCTATCTGACACCCAGCCCACTTGCCCAGTATTAGTCATCGCCACAGACATGGTATAACCACCTTGTGTCATCATTTTTCTGGGGGGAGCCACTGCCAATATTTCATTGACTGCAACCAGCAAGGCAACCTCATTCTCACCGACAAAACGCTTAATTAGCATAGCCCCTTGGTCTATCTGAATTAGCGCTTGTGACTGAAACAAGGGTAAATTATTCATGATGCATGCTTTCTGCAGGCTTGAGAACAATATTTGATTGCATCCCAATTTTTGGCCCAACACTTACGCCACGTCATGGTTTTTCCACACGCCAAGCATTGCTTACTGGGCAAATAGGATTTATTACCTTTAAAGGATTGAATATGATGCGTTGAGGCCATGCCTCAAAAGACTATTTCTTTAGGAGGTAGTTCAATACCAATTGCGCCGCGATAAATCCAAATGTTGCAGTCACACTTACCGCAGACCCATAGCCTGCGCAATTTAAACCAGAAATCGCGTCACATGCCGCTTCAGGCTTAACCACAGGCTCATTTGAAAATACTGCCGCAATTCCAAACTTAGTTTGCTTGGCTTTTTTTGTGGCGTGCAAGCTATCAATACCTTTAGGAAAGCCATACTCTTTACGCAACTGATTACGCACTTTTGCTAACAAGCGGTCACCTGACACATTAGCTAAATCATCAATTTGAATTTTGGTAGGGTCTAGCCGACCACCTGCCGCCCCAGTCACCACTAATGGAATTGATTTAGCTTTGCAGTAAGCCGTTAGCGCCACTTTGGCTTTAACATCATCAATAGCATCTAAAATTGCGTCAAACTGCGTATTTAATAAGGTGGCTAGATTTTCGCTTGTAATGAAATCCTCAACCTCATGGACTATAACAGTTGGATTAATTGCTTTGATACGTTGCGCCATGGCGGTCACTTTGGCTTGGCCAAACGCACCTTCAAGGGCATGAATTTGGCGGTTCACATTAGACTCTGCAATATTATCTAAATCAATGAGTGTGATTGACCCCACCGCATTACGCGCTAAGGCCTCAGCCGCCCAAGACCCTACGCCACCTATGCCAATTACACAAACATGGGCTGCCTGTAGCTTGGCCAAACCCGCTTCGCCATATAAACGGCTGACGCCGCCAAAGCGACGCGCAACATCTGGGGATTCATCAATCATGTTAAGTTTCTAATACAACAAAAGCGGCGGCTAGTGATTTTTCATCACTAATAGATAAATGCATAAAACGGATGCCTTTTGTTTCTAAATATTGTTGCAGAGCAGGCGCAATATCCAGCACGGGCTTGCCTAAGTCATCATGCGCAACGGCAATATTATCAAAGGTTGCGGGCGCTCTAATACCTGTACCAAGGGCTTTAGCAAACGCTTCTTTGGCGGCAAAACGCTTTGCTAAAAAGCGCGCTTGGGTATGCGATTGCGTAAACTCTTGCATCTCGCGCTCGCTCAAAATACGCATAGCAAAGGCATTGCCGAAGCGCGCTAGCGAATCTTCTATGCGCGATACTTCTACAATATCTGTACCGATGCCAAAAATCATCTATGCACACTGTTAACGTTAGTCAGTTTGTTCATTTATTTAAAGTCGCCGCTTGCATCATCAACGTTTTCATCTCACGAATGGCATATTCCCAACCCACAAATACAGCGTGCGCAACAATGGCATGGCCAATATTGAGCTCATTCATATGCGGTATAGCCGCTATGTCATGGACATTGTGAATATTGAGCCCATGCCCTGCATTAACAATAAGCCCTAAACTTTGTGCATAGGCCGTGGCCTCTTGAATACGCGCTAATTCATGTGCTTGCACTGTGCCTTCGCTATCTGCGTATTTACCTGTATGAATTTCAATCACAGGCGCGCCTGCCTCATGCGCCGCTTTGATTTGCGCTAAATCTGGCGCAATAAACAATGAAACACGTATGCCAGCATCGGCTAACTGGTCGCATACTTCGGAAACTCGCGCCAGATTTCCTGCCACTTCTAACCCACCCTCTGTGGTGCGCTCTTCACGCCGTTCTGGTACTAAGCACACATCTTGCGGCCTGACTTTGAGGGCAATCTCCACCATTTCATCGGTGACAGCCATTTCTAAATTCATCTTTGTTTGCAACAGCGGGCGTAGCGCGTAAACATCAGCATCTTGTATATGGCGTCTATCTTCACGCAAGTGAATGGTAATGCTATCTGCGCCTGCTTCTTCAGCACGTAATGCTGCTTGCACCACGCTTGGATATTGTGTGCCGCGCGCTTGGCGCAGGGTTGCTACGTGGTCAATATTGACACCTAATTTAATCATGTTATAACCCTTGTAAATCTATTAACAACTGCCTTGTATGCAACGGCTTATCACCTAAATAATGCGCCAATAAATAACGCATGAGTTGTTTACTTTGTTGCTGTGTTAGCAAGTCTTGATAATCATCGTTAGCCATATTGATTAACGTTTTACCCGATAATTGTACGCCATTTTCAAGCGCTTGCTGCGTTAGCGCCACGGCACCAAACTCACCAATATAAGCATATTGACGTTGAGGTTCGATAGTTTTCTCTTGTGCATCGTGTGTTAAAGGCACAGCATAGCCCATTTCTTGTAGAAGCTTTAACTCAAAACGACGCAGAGTAGTCGCAAAATCTTGGCTAATTGATAGTGTTTTTAGGGTTTGGCTGTAGTAGTCAAACAGCGCAGCATGCGCGTCTTCTCTGGGTAATAGTCTAAGCAAAAGCTCATTCAAATAAAAGGCACACATGAGGGCATCACCTTGAAGTAGCAATAGCCCTGCATCCCACTCCAAGCTATGCAAGGTTTTTAGTTCAGCTTTGCCAGACCACGCGCCGAGTAAAGGTTGAAACGATTGCAACATACCGCGCATGGCTGAACGAGGTCGGCGTGCGCCCTTAGCCACTGCAGCGATACGCCCATACTCACGGGTAAATAGCTCAACAACTAAGCTGGTTTCTTTAAAAGGATAGGTGTGCAATACATAGACATGCTGATTGCTTTTGGTGTGATTATCTTGTCTTGTATTACTTTGCACTGCCATATCAAGTGAGTTTAGTAGCCCAATTTAATAACCTAGTGACTTAAGCGCCCTATCATCATCTGCCCAGCCACCTTTCACTTTCACCCATGTTTCTAGCCAAACTTTACCCCCAAACAATTTTTCCATATCCGTTCTGGCTTCTGTAGAAATTTGTTTGAGTTTAGCGCCAGATTTACCAATAATCATCGGCTTTTGGCTGTCTTTATCCACGATAATAGCAGCATGAATACGGCGTAATTTACCCTCTGTTGTAAATTGTTCAATCTCAACTGCCACTGAATACGGTACTTCATCACCTAACAATCTAAATACTTTTTCACGAATGAGTTCTGCCGCTAAAAAGCGCTCGTTTTTATCAGTCAGTTCATCTTCACCGTAAATAGCAGGCTGTTCTGGTAAATACTGTCGCACCGAGCGTAACAGCTCCTCAATATTGAGGTCTTTTTTAGCGCTAATCGGTACAATTTCTGCAAATTTAAACTCGCTAGAAAACTCATTGATTAATGGCAATAACTTACCTTTGTCTTCCATGAGATCCGCTTTATTCACCACCAACAATACTGGTAAGTCTTGCGGCAATAAGCTCAACACTTTGCGATCCGCATCACTTAAATAGGTAGGTTCAACCACAAACAAAATAACGTCCACCTCACTAATCACTTGTGTGACCGTTTTATTGAGGGTTTTGTTTAATTTATTAATGTGTTTTTGTTGAAACCCAGGCGTATCGACAAATAAATACTGTGTATCTGCCGTGGTGTGTATCCCCAACAGACGATGACGCGTAGTCTGCGCTTTGCGTGAGGTGATGCTGAGTTTCATGCCGAGTATGTGATTAAGCAATGTAGATTTACCTACATTGGGACGCCCGACAATGGCAATAGTGCCACAATGAAATGCTTCGCCTGATTGGCTCATATTACTTTTCCTTGGTCATAAGTTCAAATGCGAGTTGCGCCGCTTGTTGCTCTGCAATTCGCCGACTGGTGCCCTCGCCTTGTGTTTTGATGTGATATTTGTTGATTTCACAAGTAACTTTAAATAACTGATTATGCGCCTCACCTTCAATGGCTAATACTTGATAATTAGGCAAATCTGCTTTGCGACTTTGTAGATACTCTTGTAATAAGGACTTAGGGTCTTTACCAATATTTTTGGGGTTTAGCTCTGCTAATAACGGTTGATATAAGCGTATCACCAAAGCTTCAGCAGACTCAAAACCGCCATCGAGAAACACCGCACCAATAATGGCTTCTAGAGCATCTGCCAATACAGAAGGTCTGCGCCAGCCTGCACTTTTAAGCTCGCCTTCACCTAATCTTAATGATTCACCTAAGTTAAGCTTAATAGCTAATTCACTTAAAGTAGGTTCTTTGACTAAATGCGCTCGCAAACGGCTTAAATCACCTTCTGCTAACTTTGGAAACTGCTGATAAAGCTGGTTGGCAATAATAAAATTTAAAATACCATCGCCTAAAAACTCAAGGCGCTCGTTGTTTGCACCAGTATGGCTTCGATGTGTGAGCGCCTGCGTAAGAAGTTGACTATTTTTAAATTGGTAAGCGAGCTGCCTTGATAGACCGCTTGTCAATAAAGCATCTTGCCTCATGAACTAGCTAAGGATGCTTACTCATCAGATGAGGCT
>CAYXGE010000002.1:17381-25953 GCA_964464435.1 uncultured Methylophilaceae bacterium | reverse complement strand
ATAAAGCATCTTGCCTCATGAACTAGCTAAGGATGCTTACTCATCAGATGAGGCTGTAAAATCAAGCAATGCACTCACATTGGCAAATAAAGGCACGACCACTTGATATTCAGTGGAAATGACTGTACCTGCATCGGTACTAGAAATTTCTAAGTCTGTTTTATCAATACTTTTAATATCGTCGATACTCGCTGCTTTTCTAAAGGCCTCTTGGATAGCAGATTTAGGTTTACCTACATTATCTTCAGCAACTGTATGTAATATTTTCTTAATGGTCATGTGCTCAGCATAATAAGGCAATACTTTCATACCTATGACTGCTACAAATACAATCATAGCGATCATCAGCACTAAACCAATAAATGTCATCCCTTGTTGCTTTTGCATTTGTTTTTGCATGTTAGGCTCCTATTGAATTTTATTGCCTATCCTACTGAAATTATCAAAATTAAACCATATAAAAAATGCACGGCCGACTAAATTTTTCTCTGGAACAAACCCCCAAAAACGGCTATCGCGACTGTTATCGCGATTATCCCCCATAGCAAAATAATGTCCAGCGGGCACTTCAACCTCACCATCAATCACCATCGCATTGGGTTCTATCAGAATATCATGCGCCATTTCACCCAGTTTTTCGTGTGAACGTTTGGCTTTAATTAAATTTAAACCTGGGCCTTCATATTCATAGTCACCCACTAACTGGGTTTCTAATTTTTGACCATTAATATATAGCTGCTTGTCTTTATAGGCAATTTTGTCACCAGGTACACCCACTACCCTTTTAATATAATCTATGGATGGATCTGGTGGATAATGAAAAACAAACACATCGCCGCGTTTTGGTTTGCCCATCTCAATAAAAGTATTATTTAGAATAGGCACACGTAAGCCATAGGTATATTTGTTAACTAAAATAAAATCGCCTGCCAATAAGGTTGGCATCATAGACCCTGAGGGGATTTTAAACGGCTCAACGATAAATGAACGAATGATAAATACCAGCAAAATAACGGGAAAGAAGCTTTTTGCATACTCTACTAGCATCGGCTCAGGCTGGCCATCTGCTCGCTTCTTGCGCAACACAGCAATATCCAATAGCCAAATTGCGCCAGATACCGCCAAAAACACTACCATAAACAATGCAAACATCATCTTATTTATCTTCTACTTTCAAAATAGCTAAAAACGCTTCTTGTGGAATTTCAACATTGCCCACTTGTTTCATTCGCTTCTTACCTTCTTTTTGCTTCTCTAGCAGTTTCTTCTTGCGGGTAATATCGCCACCATAACATTTAGCCAATACGTTTTTACGCATGGCTTTTACCGTTTCACGGGCAATGATATTGGCACCTATAGAAGCCTGCACCGCCACATCAAACATTTGACGCGGAATTAACTCACGCATTTTGCTGCAAAGTTGACGACCACGATACAAGCTATTACTGCGATGCACAATCAGTGAAAGCGCATCCACACGCTCACCATTCACCATAATATCAAGTTTAACGAGGTCTGCTGCTCTAAATTCTAAAAATTCATAATCCATTGAAGCATAACCACGAGACACAGATTTTAATTTATCAAAAAAATCTAATACCACCTCGTTAAGCGGCATTTCGTAACTCAACATCACTTGACGTCCCATGTACTGCATATTGCGCTGTACTCCACGCTTGCCATTACATAAGGTCATCACAGGGCCTACATAATCTTGCGGCATCAGCAAGTTGACATTAATCATCGGCTCACGAATCTCTTCTATCCGTGATGGCTCAGGCAAGCGTGATGGATTTTCAATTTGTACCACCTCACCGTTTTTAAGAAGCAATTCATAGACTACCGTTGGTGCGGTGGTAATCAAATCCATATCGTATTCGCGCTCTAAGCGCTCTTGCACAATCTCCATGTGCAATAAACCTAAAAAGCCGCAACGGAAACCAAAACCCAAAGCAGTTGAGTTTTCTGGCTCAAATTGCAATGAAGCATCATTCAGACGTAGCTTTTCGAGCGCATCACGTAGCGCTTCAAACTGGTTAGACTCTACTGGATACAACCCTGCAAACACCTGCGGTTGGACTTCTTTAAATCCAGGCAACGCCTCAGTCGCGGGTTTATCCGCCAGGGTCACAGTATCCCCCACTTTTGCACTGGTGAGTTCTTTAATACCCGCAATCACAAAGCCAACCTCACCTGCTGACAGTGCCGTTTTTTGTACCGATTTAGGGGTAAATACGCCCACCTGCTCGCACAAATGCACAGCACGCGTTGCCATCAACTTGATTTTATCTTTGGGTTTTAGTACGCCATCTACTACACGCACTAACATCACCACACCCACATAATTATCAAACCATGAGTCAATAATCAATGCCTTGAGCGGCGCGTCAAGATTGCCTTTTGGCGGAGGTACTTTTGCCACAACCGCTTCTAACACATCACGCACGCCCTCACCCGTTTTGGCAGAACAACGCACAGCATCTTGCGCTTCTACACCAATCACATCCTCAATCTCTTGTATTACACGGTCTGGGTCAGCAGACGGAAGATCGATTTTATTCAGCACTGACGTCACTTCTACGCCTAAATCAATGGCGGTATAGCAGTTAGCAACAGATTGCGCTTCTACCCCTTGCGAGGCATCCACGACTAATAATGCGCCTTCACAAGCGGATAGTGAGCGGCTGACTTCATATGAAAAGTCCACATGGCCGGGGGTGTCAATTAAGTTGAGTTGGTAAATTTGTCCATCAAGCGCTTTGTATGACAATGCTGCGGTTTGCGCTTTAATGGTAATGCCACGCTCACGCTCTAAGTCCATTGAATCAAGCACTTGCGCTTCCATTTCGCGGTCTGAAAGGCCGCCGCAAAGCTGAATAATACGGTCTGCTAAGGTAGATTTTCCGTGATCAATGTGGGCAATTATGGAAAAATTACGAATGTTTTTCATGGGCATTTAAGGCAATTTCACAATAAAAACAAAGGCGCGTGTGCGCCTTAGTCTAAAGCCTGTATTCTACCGTAAAACATGTTCAAGCGGTAAATCGAAAATTGATTTCTAGCTATACTGGCATATTCATAATATCTTGATATGCAGACACCAGTTTGTTACGCACTTGTACTGTGGCCTGAAACGCAATATTGGCCTTTTGTCCTTCTATCATCACATCTGACAAACTCACCTTATCGTCTCCAAGCACAAAGCGCTGACCCATTTGTTCTGCATTTTTCTGCGCATTATTGACTTGTTCTAAAGAGGCTTTCAATGCCTCCGAAAAACTCACTTGACTGGATTCTGCTGGTTTGCCAGTAGACTGCACGCCTAGCTTTTGTTGCATTGGGTTAGCCTGCCCAATTTCTGGCTTTTGTGCAGCTGCACGCATTTGTTGCAACATGGATTGTATTCGGTTGGAATCTATGCCGCCTACGCTCATTTCTATTCTCCTAAGAATGCCGTTTAAGGCTTGACTTAATACGGACTTTTCATAGGTGACACTTTAACATTTAGCCAATTTTGGCAAGACCCAATAAGGGCGGTGTTTTAACCTCTTTTCTGAGAATTGATATTGCAGCAAATGTTGATAATGGATGTTATGGAAAAAGCGCCTTTTAAATGCGCAAGATGTGAATGGAGATAAGAAGTATGGCCGCTGATGTTGTAGTAAGCGATAACCCAATACAAGAAGCTGACAAATCCGCAATAGGTTCTAAATTACTATTAATTGCTGCCAGTGCTGCAGTGATAGCAGTGATGGTAGTGGTTTGGCTTTGGAGCAAGCAGCCTGATTATCGCGTGTTATTTTCGAACTATGCAGATAAAGATGGCGGTGCGATTGTAGCTGCACTTGAACAAATGAACGTACCATTTAAATTTTCAGAGGGTGGCAGTGCTATTTTAGTGCCCGCTGAACACGTACATGAAGCACGCTTAAAGCTTGCATCTCAAGGGTTACCTAAAGGCGGCAACGTAGGTTTTGAATTATTAGAAAACCAAAAATTTGGTGTTTCACAGTTTGTAGAGCAAGTAAATTTTCAACGTGCACTAGAGGGTGAGTTAGAGAAAAGCATTCAATCAGTAGATGCTGTGGATGTAGCCCGCGTACATTTAGCCATTCCAAAATCCTCAGTATTTGTGCGTGACCAACTCAAACCAACCGCCTCTGTGTTGCTCAATTTACGTGGTGGACGCACCTTGGATGCGCGTCAAGTAAGCGCTATTGTGCATTTAGTGGCAAGCAGTGTGCCCGAACTACCTGCGGCCAATGTCACCATTGTAGACCAAGATGGCAATTTACTTTCAGATACATCAAAGCAAGATGGACTTAACCAAATTGACCCATCAAAACTAAAATATATTGAGGAAATGCAAAACAAGATTGCTAAACGCGTAGAGTCTATTATTACGCCGATTGTTGGGGCAGATAATGTGCGCGCAGAGGCCAGTGCAGAAATTGACTTTTCAACAGTTGAGCAAGCAGCAGAAAGCTACAAACCTAATCAAAAACCAGAAGATACTGTGGTGCGAAGCACGCAAACCAGTGAGTCTCAAAGTACTACATCAGCAAGTAACGGCGGTGTGCCTGGCGCACTTTCCAATCAGCCGCCAGCTCCAGCTACCGCGCCACTTACCAGTAATGACCCTAACGCTGCGGGCGGCGCCAATGGCACCCCAAGTAGCTCACAACGTAATTCAACAACCAATTTTGAAGTTGATAAAACGGTACGCTATGTGCAACAGCCAATGGGGAATATTAAGCGTCTCACTGTCGCAGTGGTGGTTAATAATAAATCTGTGGTGGGTAAAGATGGCAAAACTACCAGCAGGCCTCTCACTGATGCTGAAAAAACACAGATTAGTGATTTAGCCAAGCAAGCCATGGGGTTTGATGAAGCCCGTGGAGATAAGATTAGTGTTGTCAATAGTTCATTTATTACTGAAACCCCTGAGGTTATTAAACCAGATCCATTATGGAAACAACCAGCCACCATTAATTTAGCCAAAGATTTATTGAAATATTTAATTGGTATCTTTGTGATATTAATGATTTACAAAAAACTACTTAAACCCATGGTAACAAAATTGGTGACACCTCCACCACCACCTGAGTTACCGCCGCCAGCCCAGCTTACCAGCCAGGAGGGTGAGTTAGTGACCTTAAGTGATGGCAGCCAAACCTTGGCCTTACCGCCCAAACAAAGAGGCTACCAACAGAATTTAGAAGCGACAAAACAATTGGCAAAAGATAATCCCAAATTAGTAGCCAATGTAGTCACTGCATGGGTAGGTGACCAAAAATGATTGATAGTGGCATTATGAAAAGCGCTGTGCTCATGCTAGCACTAGGTGAAGAAGAAGCAGCAGAAGTGATGAAACACTTAAGCCCGCGTGAAGTACAAAAGTTGGGGGCGGCCATGAGTACGCTTACCTCTATTCCGCATGAAGACGTAGAAGAGGTGTTAAGTGATTTTATTGAAGTTGCAGAACAAAGCTCTACTTATGGCCTTGATTCTAATGAGTATATCCGCTCTGTGTTAACTAAAGCATTGGGTGAAGATAAAGCCAACAACCTTCTTAGCAGAATTTTGCAAGAGCGTGACTCTAGCGGTATTGAAAGCTTGAAATGGATGGACGCAGAGTCGGTTGCAGAGTTTATTAAGAATGAACATCCACAAATTATTGCCACCATTTTAGTCCATTTGGAACCAGACCAAGCGGCAGAAGTATTGAGCTTTTTTACTGAGCGTCTAAGAAATGATGTGATACTGAGAATTACGACTTTAGACGGTATTAAGCCTGCCGCATTAAAAGAGCTTAATGATGTCTTAGCAAAACTATTAAGCGGCAATGAAAGTATTCAAAAAACTAGCTTAGGTGGTGTGAGTGCTGCGGCAGAAATTATGAACTACTTGAGTGGCGACAATGAGACCTCCGTCATGGAAGCGTTAAAAAGCTATGATGAAGATACTGCACAAAAAGTCATGGATGAAATGTTTGTCTTTGACAACATTATGGATATTGACGATCGCGGCATTCAAACCATTCTACGCGACGTGCAGGGTGATATGTTGGTGTTGGCGCTTAAAGGTGCAACCCCAGATTTACGCGAGAAAATCTTCAAAAACATGTCATCTCGTGCTGCTGAAATGATGCGTGAAGATTTAGAGTCTAGAGGCCCAGTCAAACTATCTGAAGTTGAAGCGCAACAAAAACAAATCCTTCAAATTGTTCGAAGATTGGCTGATGAGGGACAAATTATGATTGGTGGTAAGGGTGGAGATGACGCTTATGTTTAAGCAAGCCAGCAAGAATGAGTTTTTAAAAATAATCAATTAAGCGTGTGAAAGGAATTTTATGATAATGGATAAGGCTTCTCCTAATGATTTCAAACGCTGGGAAATGGGGCAACTCAATACTGATAAACAAGCAGATAAGCAGACGGAGCAACAATCAACGCCAGCGCCTAAAAAAACACCTTTGTCCCCAGAGCTTACATTAGTACTGGAAAACCTGCGCAAACAAGCATTTGAAAAAGGCTTAAAAGAGGGTTACGCAGCTGGCATAGAAAAAGCACGCATTAGTAACGAACTACTTGAAGAGAAACTGTTAGGCATTGCCATGTCTTTTCAAGCATCACTAAAAACTGCAGATGAAGTCATGGCAAAAGATATTTTAGACCTTGCACTTGATTTAGCAAAAGCCATGGTTAAAACGACAATCAATGCTGACCCCAATAAGCTATTACCATTGGTGCAACATTGCATTCATTATCTCCCCTATGTTGAGAAGCCCGCACTGTTGATGCTTCATCCAGAAGATGCAGCAATTGTGCGCGAGCATTTAAAAGAAGAGTTGCTAGAAAATAATTGGCAAGTGATTGAAGATATTAAAATTGAGCGCGGCGGCTGTATGGTAGAAACTGCGAGTAACGAAATTGATGCGACTAATCAAACACGTTGGAAAAGAATTTGTGAAGCGCTTGGTAGAACTAATGAATGGCAAGTTGGCAGTATTTCAGATGATGTACCCCCCTCTTCAACCAAAACAGAATAGGATACTGGCACATGTCTATCGTGACCGAACATCAGCAACATTGGAAACACTACCTGAATGATTGTGGCAATTTTTTAAAAGTGACTGAGCCCATGGACATTTCTGGGCGAGTTACCCGCTTAACAGGTTTAGTGATGGAAGCAGTAGGTATCAAACTCGCCATTGGCAGCGCTTGCAGTGTGCCGCTACCTGATGGCAGAAAAGTAGAGGCCGAAGTCGTTGGTTTTGATGGTGATAGATTATTACTCATGCCACAAAGCAATATTGATGGCATTATTCCTGGCACTAAGGTATACCCAATTGAAATTAAAGAATATATTCCTAAACCTAATGCAGTGCGCCACCCAAGAAGAAGAGCCTCTGACTTTGCGCGTCACCTGCCTGTAGGCATGGAACTATTAGGGCGCGTACTAGATGCTACTGGCGTACCGCTTGATAACCTTGGGCCACTGAGTACCAGTCAAAGTGCCTCGCTGAGCGCCCGCCCAATCAATCCGCTATCGCGCGCACCGATTGATGTGGTGCTAGATGTAGGGATAAGAGCCATTAACGCCCTACTTAGTGTAGGTCGTGGTCAACGTATGGGTTTATTTGCTGGCTCTGGTGTGGGTAAAAGCGTATTGCTAGGTATGATGGCGCGCTACACCACAGCAGATGTGATTGTCGTCGGACTAATTGGTGAACGTGGTCGCGAAGTAAAAGAGTTTATTGACGAAATTTTAGGCAAAGAAGGCTTGGCACGCTCCGTTGTCGTTGCTGCCCCTGCCGATGTATCACCTTTACTGCGCTTACAAGGCGCCACCTATGCCACCACGATTGCTGAATACTTTAGAAGCCAAGGCCTGCATGTGTTACTCATTATGGACTCACTTACACGCTATGCCATGGCACAACGTGAGATTGCACTTGCGGTTGGCGAACCACCCGCCACTAAAGGCTATCCACCTTCTGTATTCGCAAAGCTACCCACATTGGTAGAGCGCGCTGGTAACGGACGTGCAGGTGAAGGTTCAATTACTGCATTTTATACTGTGCTGACTGAGGGAGATGACCAACAAGACCCGATTGCGGATGCTGCCCGCGCTATTTTAGATGGTCATATTGTACTTAACCGAAGTTTAGCTGAAAGCGGTCACTATCCAGCCATTGATATTGAACAATCGATTAGCCGTGTGATGCAGAGCGTTACACACAAGCCACACCAGCACGCAGCACTACAAGTAAAGAAACTTTACTCAAAATATGCAAGAAATGCTGACCTGATTAATGTTGGAGCATATGAAGTAGGCAGTGACCCGCTATTAGATATCGCAATCCTAAAACACCAGGAAATTGCCGCCTTTTTGCAGCAAGATATTGATGAACGCACAGATTTTGAAGAAAGCATCAGTTTGCTTTCTCAGCTAACGTACCATGACTAATGAGATGTATTGATTAAGATGCAAGTATCGACTTTAACCATGCTTATTGAATTGGCCGATAAAGAAACAGCAGCAGCAGCGGAAAAATATGCGCATGCCA
>CAYXGE010000002.1:4391-17281 GCA_964464435.1 uncultured Methylophilaceae bacterium | reverse complement strand
AAAGCCCAACAAAAGAAAATGTCGTTTGAAGTATTAATGGGACATGAAGATAAAAAAATAGTACTAAAAGAAAATAAACGTGAGCAAAAGCAAATGGATGAGCATGCTTCGCGCATGAGTAGACACCAACACGGACAATAATTAAGGAAATATGATGAACAGTAATGTATTTAATCCCAATAGCATGAGTCAAACTACTAGCATAAAATCTGTTGCTAAATTAGCCGGCTCAGCAAACGCTTCAATTGACAACTTACCCGAGGCTGATAGCTTTCAGCAAATACTCAGTGCACAAATGCAACCAGCAGAAGTAGCACCAAAAGACATTGAAATTAATGCAGAGGAAGCGCAAGCCATTTTGGCTGAAATTGAGGGCTTGGACCTACAGCAAAATGTAGATCCTGCACAGTTATTCCAGAACTTAGAAATTATTCAACAAATTAAACAAAATACTACAGAAAGCGTAATAGAAAATAGCGTAGAAAATGAAGCGCTTGTGCCAGATTTAACCAATATTCCAATAGAAGGTTACCAATCACTTATCAGCAAAACCAACTTTCAAAACGTATTTAATTCAACTCAAACTAACAATCAAGTCGATACCATTAGCGCCAGCAAGCTTAACCAAGTTAATACAGCCACTGACTTTGCAAATTTAACGTCAGCATCTCAAAGCAGTATTGCTACACAAAACCAAGAAAACTTTAGTGAAGTATTCACACAGCTTAAACTTGAAAGTCAACAACAACTAGAGCAACGCACACTTGTTCAAGTTGGTGATACGCAAAAGATGCAAATTGAGGCTACTATTGCTGACATTACCAAACAAGAATCTGGGTTGCCAATACCTCAAAACGCTGCCAACAACCAATTACAATCCAGTGCAACAAGCAATCCAATAACCCAACCTATTCTTGAATATCCTGGTAAATCTGGCTGGGACCAAGCGATTAGTCAACGTGTGATGATGATGGTCAATAATGCACAACAATCAGCAACCATTAGCCTTAATCCACCTGAGCTTGGTCCGCTTGAGATTGTAATAAGTGTGAATAACGAACAGGCAGATACAACCTTTTTATCTGATCGCAAAGAGGTGCGTCAGGCGCTACAGGATGGCATGGATAATTTACGTACCATGATGAAAGAATCTGGTATTGCGCTTGGGCAAACCAATGTAGGTGCGCGTGACCAACAGCAAAGTCAATCACAACAAAGCAGTCTAACTCATGAACCAAAACCAAATATTGATGATGTAAACAATGACGCAAAACAAGAGCGTACATTGCAAATGATGCGCACTGTACGTTCTAGTCTGGGCAACGTGGATACCTATGTTTGACAAAATTGATAGCAATATTTCACAAAGTTTGAAGTCGCTTGATTTAGCGCATATTTTGCCCTCTTTTCTTAGCATCTAAATCATTACATTTTTTTCATAATGGCACTAATCCTCAAAGGAATAGTGCCATTATGAATACTGAATATACTGCCTCATTAGAACAAACCTTAGCCAAAGCAATTGACTTGCATCAGGCTGGTCAAATTCAAGATGCAGAACAACTTTATCGGGAAATTTTAAAGACACATCCTAGCCAACCCAACGCCAGCCATAATCTTGCAATTATTGAGCAAGAAGCCAAGCATATTGAAGACAGCCTAGCGCTATTTAGAACCGCACTAGAATCAGATCCTGATGAGCAACAGTATTGGGTCAGCTATATTGACGCACTGATACAAGCAGGGCAACTCGCGCAAGCCAAAGAGGTGTTGCAATATGGGCTAGAAGGCGGCCTAAGCGGACCAGATGTTGAAGTATTGGCATCGCAACTCAATGTAACACAAGCAAAGTCTGAACAACGCCCTAAAAATAATCAAAAAAATCCTGATTCTGCTGAAATGCAGCAATTAGTAAATTTGTTTAACCAAGGCGATTTAATAGCCTGCGAGAGCTTAAGCCGTGAAATGACGCAAAGCTTCCCTAAACATGGATTTGCATGGAAAGTACTGGGTACGCTTTTGCAACAAACTGGTCGCCCGCAAGAGGCCATAAAGGCACTCACACAGGCAGCCACCTTATTAACTAAAGATGAAGAGGTGCAGTTTAATTTAGGTAATACTTATCTGGACTGCCAGCAACTAGATGCGGCCAAAAACGCCTATAAAAAAGCCATTAAGTTAAATCCTCAGTTTGACAAAGCACACTTTAATTTGGCATGTATTTTAAAAGACCAGCAACACACTAAAGAAGCGCAAGAGCATTTACGAAAAGCCATTCAAATCAACCCCAATAATGTCTCGGCACACTATCAACTTGCATTAACACTACACCAAGAAGCAAAATTTGAGGGCGCAGAAAATGCCTTTAAAAAAACCATTGCGCTGATGCCCAACATGGCCGAAGCACATTATTTTTTGGCCAATACCATGTTGCAATTGCAGCGATTTGATGAAGCGCAAACATACTTTTTGCGTGCCATTGAAATTAAACCGCAATATGCCGATGCTTATGCTGGGTTATCTATTGCTTATCAGGCAAATCAACAACTTGAGCTGGCTGAACAAGCGCTCAGAGAATCCATTTTTATTGACCCAAACGCCTATATTGCCATTAATAATTTAGGCAACTTGTTAAAAGCGAGTGGACGCTTTCAAGAAGCGGAAAGTTGCTATATGCAGGCCTTGAGTATCCAACCAGAATTTGCCGCTGGCTACAACAATTTAGGTTTGGTATTACGTGATCAAGCGCGACTAGAGGATGCAGCAGCCGCATTTTTGTGTGCATTGCAACACAACCCAAACTTAGTACCAGCTCTCAATAATTTAGGCTTGGTATACAAAGAAACAGGCCGTATCGCAGATGCTAAAACACAATATCAAAAAGCGCTGGAAATTAACCCTGAATATGCCCAAGCCTATTGCAATTTAGGCATGGCATATGAGGCCGAAGGTAATTTTGTCGACGCAGAAATCGCCTTACTTAATGCATTAAAGTATCAGCCCAATTTTGCTGAAGCCCTTAACAATCTGGGTATTGTCTATAAAAGCCAATGGCGTTTGCAAGATGCTGAAGCCTATCTCAAGCAAGCTGTGGCAGCTAAACCAGACTATGTTGAAGCCTACAGTAATTTGGGTAGCACACTTAAAGATGCAGGCAAGCTAACAGAAGCCGAAGAAGCCTACAGAAAAGCGCTAGCGCTTAACCCCAACTACTATCAAGCCATGAGCAACTTGTTGTTTTGCTTAACGCATAATGCAGAAATTGACAAAGTGAGCTTGTATGCAGAGCATGTGCAATTTGGTCACCAGTTTGAAGCGCCACTTAAAGCCAAATGGCAAGCCCACACTTTAGATAAAACGCCAACACGCACGCTAAATATTGGCTTTGTATCCGCTGATTTACGTGCCCATGCGGTTGCCTACTTTATTGAGCCGATTATTGTACATTTATCAAATTATCCTCATCTCAATTTATTTGCCTATGCCAATAGCTTAACGCATGACAATGTAAGCCAACGCTTGCAAGCCCATTTTAAAACATGGCGTAATGTTGCGCGTTTAAGTGATGATGCGCTTGCCGAAACAATTCGTAACGACCAAATTGATATTTTGATTGATTTATCAGGCCATACTGCGGGGCATCGTTTACTCACATTTGCACGTAAACCTGCGCCAATTCAGGCCAGTTGGATTGGCTATCCAGGCACTACAGGTCTAACTGCCATGGATTATTTCTTAGCAGACAAATACCTATTGCCGCCAAACCAATTAGATGACCAATTTACTGAAAAACTAGTGCAATTACCAGCCAGCGCACCTTTTATGCCACAAGAGGATGCACCACCTGTTAATGCCTTACCTGCATTACAAAATGGTTATATCACTTTTGGTAGCTTTAACCGCCCAAGCAAATTAAGCCAAACGGTTATTTCACTTTGGGCGGAACTCATGCATGCAGTGCCCAATTCCAAAATACTGATGGGCGCAATGTCCGTTGAGGGGGAAAACTCACAAGTGCTGTCTTGGTTTGAGCAGGCCGGCATCACTGCCGACCGCATACAACTGCACCAACGAAGCAGCATGCAACATTATTTGCAGTTACACCATCAAGTTGATATTTGCTTAGATACTTTTCCTTACAATGGCGGCACCACCACTTGGCATGCAATTTGGATGGGCGTGCCTACCATTACCATAGCAGGCGATATGCTACCAAGCCGCATTGGCGCTGGCATACTAGGGCACGTTGGTTTGGATAGATTTGTAGTTCGTAACGCCAATACTTTTATTGAAGAAGGTGTATTTTGGTCTCAACATATTGATGAGCTTGCCATAATTCGCAGTGGTTTACGCGCTCGTTTTGCGCAATCTCCACCTGGTAATCCATCAGTTATTGCGTCTGGTTTAGAACGCGCATTTCGTCAAATGTGGCAATACTATTGCCAAGATTTAGCTGCAGAAAGCTTTGAAATCACCATGCAGGAAGTGAATTTATACCCTGCTATTAAAGCATCGCCTGCCGAAACTAATACCCCTATTTTTGTCACGCAACCTTTGCTGCCAGAGCTCAAAGATTATGTACCTTATTTAGAGCAAATTTGGAAAAACAAATTTCTGACCAATGGCGGACCATTTCATCAACAACTAGAACGTGAACTTTGTGATTATTTAGGCGTAAAACATATTGCCTTGTTTACCAACGGCACTCTGGCATTGCTCACTGCATTGCAATCTTTACGTATTACTGGCGAAGTCATTACTACGCCCTACTCTTTTGTTGCCACTGCCCATTCATTATTGTGGAATAGCATTAAACCGGTATTTGTAGATATAGACCCTGTAAGTTTAAATATGGACCCAGCAAAAATTGTTGCGGCCATTACCCCCCAAACCACGGCGATTATGCCCGTGCATTGTTATGGACATCCTTGCGATGTAGAGGCGATTCAAAAAATTGCCGATGACTATAATCTTAAGGTCATTTATGACGCAGCACATGCCTTTGGGGTACGTAAAGACGGCGAAAGTGTATTACTACATGGCGATTTATCAGTCTTGAGTTTTCATGCCACTAAGGTGTTTAACACCTTTGAAGGTGGTGCCATTATCTGCCCAGACGCCAAAACAAAAACGCGCATTGACCATCTTAAAAACTTTGGTTTTGTAGATGAACAAACCGTGGTCGCCACTGGTATTAATGGCAAAATGAGTGAAATCAATGCAGCGTTTGGCTTGTTACAACTTAAAGGGATTGATGCCGCTTTGCAGAAACGCAAAGAAATTGATGTGCTTTATCGCCAACAACTTAGCAATATTGAAGGTATTGTGTGCATTCCAAGTGCGGGCGAAGATGTAGCCAATTATTCTTATTTTCCAATTTTAGTGAAATCAAACTACCCTATTGCACGTGATGCTTTGTATCAAAAACTGCGCGATGCTGGCATTTATGCAAGACGCTATTTCTACCCGCTGATTAGCGATTTTCCAATGTATCGCGGCTTGCCTTCAGCAGCTCATGACAATCTAAGTGTCGCACGTCAGGCAGCCAATGAAGTCATTTGTCTGCCCATTTTTCCAGAACTTACGACAGCGCAAATCACACGTATTGTCGACATCATTAGATATTAAGAAAATCATCATGCAAACCATTATTTACGGCAACGGTGCAATGGCAAAGGTGGTGTATTCCTACGCCAAACATACCATGAAAGTTGCCGCGTTTACGGTAGATGATGTCTGTATTGAAGAAGGTGTTGAAACTTTTTGCGGCCTGCCGCTCGTGCCATTTAGCTGGGTTGAAGAGGCATTCCCCAGCCATCATTATCAAATGCTCATTGCCATGGGTTTTATTGATATGAACACTCTGCGTCAGCAAAAGTATCTTGAGGCGAAAGCCAAAGGTTATCAATTTACTAACTATATTCACCCTTCATTTATGTGGCATGACGAAGTCGAAATTGCTGACAACTGCATTATTTTAGACCATGTTTCTATTCACCCAGGATGCAAAATCGGCCATAGCACATTTATTTCTAGCAATACCAATATTGGGCATGACTGCATTATAGAAAATAGCACTTGGATTAACGCAGGTGTCTCCATTGCTGGTGGTTGTCACATTGGTGCAGGCAGTTTTTTTGGGGTCAATGCTGCGCTAGGACATGGTGTCACATTGGGTGAACGCAATTTTATTGCCGCTAACTCCTTGCTTACAAAAGACACGCAAGATAATCAAGTTTGGATTTCTGAATCTGCTCAGTTGTTTAAATTAAAAAGCCAAGCTTTTCTGAAATTTAGCGGCATGTTGAGATAGGGACCAGCATCATGGATGATTTACATTACACTAGCCAATCATTAATTACGCAAGGCTTTGCACAAGGGCAAAACTTAGCTGCTTTATTTTTTAAACAAGTACAAAAAACCCCCAATAAAATTGCTTTGTATGTGGATGACCAAGCAATAAGCTATAAGTCATTAGCATCTAAAGCCATTGAAATGGCGCACGTATTACATCATGCAGGGGTACGCCATGGGGATCATATCGCGGTACTTTTGCCAAATGATGTGCACTTTGTAACCTTGATGCTAGCGGCGGCAGATACAGGGGTGGTGATGGTGCCATTGAATACCTCAATAACACCACAGGCAATGCTTCAAGCGTTCAAAGCAGCAGATGTTAAGCACGTGATTGGCAGTGCTCGATTATTAACGCCTATTTTAGAATCAGTGGGTAGCTCAATCATTGAAGGTATTTGGTTATGCGTTGATGAGCCTATTGCAGGTGCTATAAGCCTACAGGAAAAACGACATGAGGTTGGCGCATTGGCCATGCCATTTTATTCTGGTGAATGGCAAGATACTTATATTCTCACAATGACCTCTGGTTCTACGGGTGACCCAAAACCTATCGTACTCACGCAAGACAATAAGCGTCAACGTGCCGCGGCGGCAGTTAAACTATACAACATTAGCGCGCAAGACATTACTTTGGCCGCCACCCCACTTTATCACTCATTAGCTGAGCGCTTGGTGCTATTACCCCTCATCACAGGTGGCACTAGCGTACTCATGGCTAAGTTTTCTGTAGAAACTTGGCTTACTGCAGTTGCGCAGTATCAGGTGAGCTTTAGCATTGCGGTATCTTCACAGTTAAACCAAATTGCTATCCACCTTGCTTCTAATTTAGATGAAGCTAAGAACCGCTTAAACAGCTTACGTTGCCTTGTTTCTTCTTCGGCTCTGCTAGAAGAACCAGTGAAAGCCAGTCTAATTAATGCCTTGTCTTGCGAGTTTCATGAATGTTATGGCGCATCTGAAGTGGCCATTGTCAGCAACCTTAACCCTATCGATACTTATCAAAAACTTGGTAGTGTTGGCAAAGCAGCACCTGATGTCGATATCAAAATCATCAATGACCAAGGTATTACAGCTGAGGTTGGTGAAATTGGCGAAATTGTTTGCAAAACACCGATGCTATTCAAAGGCTATTACAAACGCCCTGATTTAACTGCCATGGCCATGCTTGGCAATTATTTTAAAACTGGCGATTTAGGCAAATTAGATGCCGATGGATTTCTTTATTTTATTGGGCGTAAAAAAGACCTGATTATTTCAGGAGGCATCAATATTTACCCTAGCGATATTGAAGCAGTATTAGCTAAACGCGATGACCTCATTGAGTATGCCGCGTTTGCTGCACCAGATGAAAAACTAGGGGAAGTGGTGGCTTTAGCCTTAGTAGTTAAAGACCAAGGCACGTTTGACTTGCGCGCATTACGCCACTTTTGTGCTGCCGAGTTAGCAGACTTTCAGCAACCCAGAAAATTCTATTTCCTTGAGCAGTTACCAAGAAACAGTTTGGGCAAACTCACCAAATTTAAATTAGCAGAAATCTGCGTTTAAAGGTTATGTATGGATAAATATATACACACTTCAAGGCAACCATTACAGCTGGGCTTTATTGGCGGCTCTATACGTTCTGCGGTAGGTTACACCCACTTTGCAGCCAGTGGCATGGATGGCATTTGGCAATTAGCGGCAGGCTGCTTTAGTAAAAACCCAAGCATTAACCGCGCTTCTGCCAATACCTATGGCGTTGCACCTGAGCGCACCTATGCCAGTTTAGAGGCTATGCTTAACCATGAGCAAGGCAAATTAGATGCAATTGTAGTACTTACGCCGACACCTGATCATTTTGCCACGGTAAGCGCATGTATAAAAGCTGGCTATGCCGTGATCTGTGAAAAAGCCATGGCAATTAGTAGCGCACAAGCGCAACAACTGATTCAATTGCGCCAGCAACACCAAGGTTTTTTAGCGGTCACCTATAACTACTCTGGCTACCCCATGGTGCGTGAGCTTGCTGAACAGATTAGCCAAGGCAAGCTGGGCAAAATTTTGCATTTTCAGGCAGAAATGCCACAAGAAGGGTTTATTCGCGTGGATGCCAAAGGTAACAAACCCACTCCGCAACCTTGGCGTTTATCAGATGGAAATATTCCCACCTTACATTTAGATTTAGCAGTGCACCTGCATCAGTTAATCAACATACTATTAGGCGAAAAACCGATTGAAGTTGTGTCAGACCAAAACCATTACGGCTGGTTTACTGGCGTCGTGGATAACGCCACTTGCCTTTGCCGCTACAGCAACGATATTCAGGGCCAAATTTGGTTTAGCAAATCGGCGCTAGGCCATAGAAACGGCCTAAAAATAAGGGTCTACGGCACTTTGGGTTCTGCCGAGTGGGTACAAAGTAACCCAGAAGAGTTAAGCATTGCCCACATTGATGGACGGCGTGAAATACTAGACCGTGCTGGCGCTGTTGAAATCAGTAATCAAGCACGTTATAACCGATTTAAAGCAGGCCACCCTGCGGGCTTTTTAGAAGCCTTTGCCAATTTGTATCGTGACATTGCCACACAACTGCAATACCACCAAAAACACCCAGAAGCCTTTGCTCTAGACCATGCCATCAGTGCTGAAATTGCGTTTGAAGGTCTGAGCTTTTTAGAGGCGATGGTGATTTCTGCCAAAACACGCGCTTGGCAAAAAGTGAAACAAAATCCTTCGCGTGCGCGTAATCGCATCTCTGATGAACTTGAAGCTGCCATTCAGCCATTTGATATGTTTGCCGTCGCGCAAGCCATGCAAAGCCAACACCAAATGCAATACAAACTGCCCAGAACTGGGCTGGTATAGAGACAATTCATATGACGCAAGACACTCAAACATTTATTCGCAATTTGCTAGAAAAACGCTGCAAGTTACCTGCTAGTTTTAATGCCAATACTGACTTTATTAAAACAGGCATTGTCGACTCCATGGGCATCATTAAATTTATGCTAGAAATTGAAGCGCAATACGATATTGAAATCACAGAAGAAGATATGGAGTCGCCCAATTTCAGAACACTGGCAGGCATTAGCCAAATGGTTAGCAATAAAAGCGCTCAAACCAAGGGAGTATGAATATGCCAGATTTAATGTTCTCGATTATTGTACCTGCCTATAATGCAGCACCTCATATTGAACGGTGCCTCAATAGTTTATTTGCGCAAACAATTAACCAGACTCAGTTTGAAATTATTGTCATTGATGATTGTTCACAAGATCACACGCTGGCTTTATTAAACGCTGTTGCACAAACGCACCCATCTCTTAAAGTTGCAACATCAACACAAAATGGCGGCCCTGGACAGGCGCGCAATATCGGCTTAGATATGGCACAAGGTGAATGGGTATTATTTGTAGATAGTGACGATGCATTGCAGCCTAATGCGCTTGAAAGTATTAGCCTGTATTTAAAAACGCAAACAAACACATATGATGCTATCGGATATCAATGGGGCTATGCGGATAGCGCAGGTAATACGCTTGACACTACAGGCAGAAAAGACAGTTTAGCCTTGCAATTAGATAAATCTGCTCTTCTTAAAGAATACCTTGCACTTCGTATGGATGGCTCAGTGATATACACTGCCATGAGGCTAGGCATGCTCAAGCAACATCAACTTCGCTTTGCTGATGGCTATCATGAAGATGTAGATTTTATCTACAAGGTGTATTGTTTAGCTCAGCAGATTGGCTATATAAAAGACACCCTTTACCTTAAAACCAACCGCGAAAATTCTATTGTTAATAGCATCTCTTCTAAACATATTTTAGGATTTTTACGTGCTTGGAAAGCGATAGCATGTTTTACTCAACAACATAACCCTAGTCTATGGCAAGACTTAAAAGCAACTTACATTGAAGGTTTATTTGGCGTTGTAGCGACGCGCTTACGTGAAGTTATACGACATGTGAACAATGATGAAGAAAGCATTATTTGCTATCAAACTTTATATGATGGGCTTCAAGCAGATTTTGCAGAAGAAATCCAATATGCACCGCCACCAACGCAATATGGAATGATAGCAAAGTACTTTATTGAAACGACGCAGAATGCACAGTTACTGATTTCTGAAAAAGCGCAAAATATTACTCAGTACATTAAAGAAACCTCAAATAAAACGTGGAGTTGTACAGATTTACACCACTCTGTATTTTTAGCACCAGATGAAATTCGCACCTGCTGTAAACGCTTTTTTGTAGATGGTGAAATGCGAGGCGATGTAGCTTTAATTAAGATTCCTAATAATCAAATCATGCCAGTAAGCCCAATACGTATCTTAAAAGAAAAACAACAGCTACACCTCACCATCAACCAAGGCAAACCAAGCGCATGCAGTGGATGCCCGTTTTTAGAATTTAAAGAATGGGGGCCGCTAGACAAATTAGATGTGCGGTATCTTTCATTTGAGTATCACTCTGTATGTAACTTAAAGTGTAACTATTGCAGTGATACCTACTATGGCGGAAAACAGGCTCACTATGATGTAAAAGCGCTAGTAGATAAAATGTTAGATGGGCATATGCTAGACCAGTGTGGCACCATTGTATGGGGTGGTGGAGAGCCTGTAGTTGGTAAACATTTCAATGAAATGCTTGAAAAAACGGTGACGCAGATTCCCAAAGCAACGCAGCGTGTACTGACTAATTCAGTTAAACACTCGCCTATTGTGCAACGTTATTTACAAGATGAAAAAGTCAGTGTCACCACCAGTATTGATGCAGGTACTGAAGATACCTTTACTAAAGTACGTGGCATGACCAGCTTAAAAAAGGTGATTAAAAACTTAAAGCGCTATGCCTCCGCTAACGCAAATCAAGTCACTATTAAATACATATTTACTGAAGGTAATGATGATATTGCCGAGGTACGTGCCTTTGTTGCCATGATGCAAGACCATCAACTCATTGATTGTAATTTTCAAATTAGTTGTGATTTCAAACATGAAAGCATTGCCATTAATACCGTCATATCCATGATTGCCTTATACGGCATGCTAACTGATGCACAGTGTCGATTAGTCTTTTTTGATGACTTACTGCGCCAACGTTTAGGTGAAGCGCACACAGAATCTGAATCCACCATTCGTTCTGCGCTCAAAGAATTAGGGCTGGGTCACATTTTGGCAGATAAGCATGCCTACCAAAAAGTCGCTATTTGGGGCGCTGGTTGGCAATCAAAAAACATGATAGAACAAGCCGCATTTTTTAAAGAAGTGGCGGTTGATTATTTTATTGACTCTCGTCCATCTCGCATTGGTGAGCGCTTTATGAACCATGAAATCAAAGGTCCAGAATCACTGCTTGATTCTGATATCCCTGTTGTCATTGCGGCAGTACAAAGCCTACCCATCATTTACCAATCATTTGTAGACTTGGGTTTGGATAAATCAAGACTTATAAAGCAACTCATCATTTAAGGAATACGCTATGAACGCCCCACTATCTCAACATCACATTAAATCTACGCTCATTTTTCCTGCGGGCATGCCACGTTCATTAGACTATTTAGAGAAATGTAAACGCGAGGGCACCCCCGTTATTGGCTCATCCTCGCTAGCTTATGATGTCTCTAAAGAACAATATCCTGCATGGTCACATTTACCCTATATTACTGAACCTACATTTAATGAAGCTTTAAAAAAAGCGATAGAAGAACATAATATTGGTGGTATCTATAGCCCTAACCCAGTGGCTTGGAATTATTTAAATAAAACCTTAAAAGACATCAACCCAGAAGTAAAACTGGTTAATGACTCACCAGTCAATGACGATTTAATTCCATTTAGAATCGCACAAAAACGCGCACTTCAAGTCACGCAAAACCCTATTCATGTGGCAAGTAGTGTGCCTGCAAAACCGATACTTTCGCAGATAGAACTCGCCACGCTGTTTAAACACGCCAATATGATTTACGGTATGTGCGATGATGAAAAAATCAGCGCATTATGTGAAATAGCTCAGTTTAGCGTGCAAGGTGATGTGGTTGAAATTGGCAGTTGGGTAGGCAAATCTGCCTTTGTATTAGCACGCCTAGCGCGCAGTTATCATATAGGTAATACGCTCTGTGTAGACCCTTGGTCTAGCGAACATTTAGTACAAAATGATAAAGGCGGTTTAGTCGATAGCGGTATTGAACAATATGATTTAGACGAAACCTTGCGTGTATTTGAAATGAATCTACTTCCATATAGTAAGGGCGACATCAACTACCTACGCATGCCATCTATTGATGGTTGCAATCATTATCAAACCTATAAAAATGCTACCAGCCCATCATTTGGCTCCACTGATTACAGTGGCAAAATTGCCATTTTACATATTGATGGCAACCACAAGTATGAAGCCGCCAAAGCCGATATCGAAGCATGGACACCGCACGTGACCGCAGGCGGCTGGGTGATCATTGATGACTATGTATGGCCATATGGCGATGGCCCACAACGCGCGGGGGATGAATACCTTGCCGCTAACCTAAACAAGGTTAGTAGCGCATTT
>CAYXGE010000002.1:0-4291 GCA_964464435.1 uncultured Methylophilaceae bacterium | reverse complement strand
ACCACTTATAAGTTCATAATTCATAATGATGAACAGCATACAGTCAAAACCATTAGGAATGCATGAGTACTCAATAATACTATGTGTTATTGCTAGCTTTGTATGCATTGGATATCTAGACCATATATCGGGTACCGAAATACGCATTTTTCCACTATATTTTTTACCAATTTGCTTAACCGCTTGGCGCTTAGGAGATATAGCCACTGCGCTATCAGTGTTAGTAGCCACGGCTATTTGGTTCATCGCTAATTACTTTACATTATCAGGCCAAGCTATTTCATTTAATATTATGATAATCAATACATTCTCTCAATTTATAGCATTTGGATCAGTATCTGCACTTCTTCGTTGGGCACGAGTACTTTTGAATAGAGAGCGTGAGCTATCTTCTACCGACTCCCTTACAGGCCTTGCCAATTCACGTGCTTTTTACGCCAGTACTGAAAATATTATTGCTTTTTGCAAACGCAAAAAAAAACCTTTAACACTTGCTTATATAGACCTAGATAACTTTAAGAGTGTGAATGACAAATATGGACATAAACAAGGCGACCATCAACTTAAATCTGTAGCAAAATCATTAAAAACGACATTGCGTGCAACTGACATCATAGCGCGCTTGGGTGGTGATGAATTTATCGTTTGCTTACCAGAAACCTCACAGACACAAGCATCAATTTTGCTTAATCGCTTACATCAAGTACTTAAAGAATCTATTATTCTTGATGGACTTGCATTTTCAGCCAGCATAGGCGCCATTTGTTGGGAAGAGCCTCCAGAGGATATAGACAACATGATTTCAACAGCAGATAAAATCATGTATCAAGCGAAAAAAAACGGTAAGAACCGTGTTGAAATTATCTCCGTACCTGCCAACTAGATGCTGAAATAAAATCGCTAGAGTCTTGTCCGTGTAATGTGGTAGACGAAGCTACTTATTAAACACTTAATTCAGTATGACAAACTTCGTTTTATCATAAATATTAAAGAGTGCGTAGGTCACACGTCTATCTACTCAATTGTCAATCTAGCCCTGTTTTACCGCTCTTTTCCTAGCATCTAATGCCTCAAGTTTTGTTGATAATGTGCTGCATCTAGTACATTTTTCAAAGGAAACTTAAATGGCAGAGCAAAAAGCAGCAGCGGCTGAAGCTGCACCTAAATCCAAGAAAAAACTCATTATTATTATTGCCGCAGTGGCCTTGCTGGGCGGCGGTGGCGCGGGTGCCTACTTTATGATGAAACCTAAGCCAAAAGCAGATGCACATGCAAAAGAAGAAGTACATGAAGAGGCTAAGAAGCCTTCATTTATGACACTTGAAACCTTTACCGTTAATTTACAGCCAGACCCAGGTGAGCAGTATTTGCAAGCGGATATTTCATTGCAATTGGCAGATGCTAAAGAAGAGGAAATTATTAAAGAGCATATGCCCTTGGTAAAAAGCCGTGTATTGATGATTTTATCTAGCAAAAAAAGCTCTGAAATCACCACCGTTGAAGGCAAAAATGCGCTGATGAAAGAAATAGTTGCCGAATTAAATAAGCCTTTCTTACCCGAAGGTAAACCACAAACCATTGCTGGTGTATTTTTTACCAATTTTATTGTGCAATAGGTTAGGGCAATGGCAGATAATTTTTTATCTCAAGACGAAGTTGATGCACTACTCAAAGGGGTAACTGGCGAGGAGGAGGATGCTAAGGATGAACTTGATCCGAATGCGGTAAGACCTTACAACTTAGCGACCCAAGAGCGTATAGTTCGTGGCCGCTTACCCACACTTGAGATTATTAATGAACGGTTTGCGCGTTTATTTAGAATTGGTCTATTTAATTTTATTCGTAGAACCGCTGAAGTGTCTGTTGGCTCGGTAAAAATCTCAAAATACAGTGATTTTATTCGCAATATTGTAGTGCCAACCAACCTCAATTTAGTGCAGTTCAAGCCATTTAGAGGTACGGGGCTAATCATTATTGATCCTAACCTTGTGTTTTTAATCATCGACAATTTATTTGGTGGCGATGGTCGCTTTCATACCCGTGTTGAGGGGCGTGATTTTACGCCCACAGAGCAGCGCGTGATTCAACGTGTGATTGAAATCATTTTTGAAAACTACAATAAATCATGGGAGCCCGTATACCCTATTGAATGCGAATACGTGCGCTCTGAGATGAATACCCAATTTGCCAATATCGCCACACCGAATGAAGTGGTAGTTTCTACTACATATAGTGTTGAATTTGGCGCAGCATCAGGTGAAATTCATTTCTGCATGCCCTACTCCATGATAGAACCAATTCGTGATGTTTTAAGCTCAAGCTTACAAGGTGAAATGTTAGGTGTTGATAAACGCTGGGTGCGTTTGATGACGCAACAAATTCAAAGTGCTGAGGTAGAGTTGGTGACTGACTTAGCCACCACCAAAATGCGCGTGGGTGAAATGATGAATTTAAAAGTGGGCGATGTAATTCCACTCAATGTCTCTGAAACAGTAGAAGCCAAAATTGACAATGTGCCTGTCATGGAATGTAGATACGGCTTATTTAATGGCCAATATGCACTTCGCGTTGAAAAGCTACTGAGAGCCAACTCAAATGAATATGTAAAAGGAGAAGATCATGGCGACTGATGATGAATTAAGCCAGGAAACCGTCACTGAAGTAGAAACAGAAACCATTGCTGCGGATGATTGGGGTGCCGCGATGGCAGAGCAAGAAGCCGCCAATTCAGCCCTGCAAGCCAAAACTGAAGGTGCACAAGTATTTTCTGAGTTTTCAGAAAAAAACAAACTCAATGATACGCAAAATGACATTGATTTTATTTTGGATATTCCTGTTCAACTCACTGTTGAATTGGGCCGCACTAAAATTGCTATTAAAAACCTGTTGCAACTTGCGCAAGGCTCTGTGGTGGAACTTGACGGCATGGCAGGTGAGCCGATGGATGTGCTAGTCAATGGTTGTTTAATTGCGCAAGGTGAAGTTGTGGTGATTAATGACAAGTTTGGTATTCGCCTCACTGACATTATTACCCCAGCTGAACGTATTCGTAAAATTAATCGTTAGGTCTTCATTCATGCGTAAATTCATTTGTGCATACATACTTGCACTCATCAGCATGCAAGCATTTGCGGCTGAAGCGCTTACTGAGCCTAGTGCTGGCATGAGCATGGTTAAAGTACTTCTAGGCTTATTAGTGGTATTAGCGCTATTGGTTGGTTTTGCATGGTGCATGAAAAAAATAGGGCTTAATCAGCTTAACCAACAGGCTGTTGCAAAGGTGGTTGGTGGAGTAAGTGTCGGCCATCGTGAAAGAGTAGTAGTGGTTGAAGTGGCAAACCGTTGGTTGGTAGTCGGTGTGAGTGCCTCTCAAGTGACCCATCTTGCCAACCTAGACCCTATTGAAAACCCAATTAGCACAAATGACAAACCACATATGTCACAGCCAGCGTTTACAGAGTGGCTACAAAAAGCCATTAAAAAAAACCATACAAAATAAAGTAGTGATGCCAATGTTTAACGCATTCAAACAACAACTTAGCCAACTGCAAATGTCACCACTGCAATTTAGTCTATTGATTACGCTTGTTATCAGCTTGTTACCGATTAGCGCATGGGCTGCAGGGGCTGATATTCCTGTACTCAACACCAAACCCAGTGCGGGTGGCGGGCAAGATTACACCTTAAGTTTGCAAACCCTCATTCTGCTGACCTCGCTTACATTTTTACCTGCCATGCTACTGATGATGACAGGGTTTACGCGTATTATCATCGTGCTGTCTTTATTGCGCCAAGCACTGGGCACGCAATCATCTCCCCCCAACCAAGTATTGGTAGGGTTAGCCTTATTTCTCACTTTTTTTGTCATGGGGCCAGTGTTTGACAAAATTTATACCGACGCTTATCAGCCACTATCCGAAAGCAAAATCACCATGCAACAAGCCTTAGATAAAGGTGCAGAGCCTTTAAAAGAGTTTATGCTCAAGCAAACGCGTGAGGGTGATTTAGCCCTGTTTATTAAAATGTCTCGAAGCCCGATTCCTGAAACTGAAAAAGACATTAGTTTGCGTGTTCTGATTCCTGCTTTTATTACCAGCGAGTTAAAAACCGCGTTTCAAATTGGCTTTGCAATATTTATTCCGTTTTTAATTATTGATATGGTGGTAGCCAGCGTGCTCATGGCCATGGGCATGATGATGGTCTCCCCTGCTATTGTTTCTTTGCCTTTTAAATTGATGTTATTTGTATTGGTAGATGGATGGCAGTTACTACTAGGCTCGCTAGCGCAAAG
>CAYXGE010000001.1:85455-86970 GCA_964464435.1 uncultured Methylophilaceae bacterium | reverse complement strand
ACGAGCCAGTTGAGTCTAAATACGTTGCTGGTCAACCATGGGTTGGTGCTACTTTGACTATGTTCCCTGGTCCTGACGGTGTAATGGGTGGCTTCGGCGCTTATGACCCAATGACTAACAAGTCAAAATGGTACAACAAAGAGAAATTCTCTGCTTGGGGTGGTGCTTTAACAACTGCTTCTGACTTAGTGTTCTACGGTACTTTGGATCGTTGGTTCAAAGCTGTTGATGCACAATCAGGTAAAGAGTTGTGGAAACATCAAGTGGGTTCAGGTGTGATTGGTAATGCATTCACATACGGCCACAAAGGTAAACAATACGTTGGCGTGCTATCAGGTATCGGTGGCTGGGCTGGTGTAGCGATGAACCTTGGTATGACTAACCCAACAGACGCTTTAGGTGCTGCTGGTGGTTATGCTGAACTCGTAAAATACAACGCTGCTCCTGGCGGCGGTGCATTGAACGTATTCAGCCTATAATTTAAACGCGAAAGCGTTTGTTATAGAACTAACCGTAGGTTAGTATGTCATATAAACACCCCGATTCGTCGGGGTGTTTTTTATGTGTAAGAATAATTAATCTGACGGAAAACGAGGAAGATAGAATGTTAAACAAACTGGTAATGACCGCACTACTCGCGAGTATATTTGCAAGTTCTACTGTATATGCAATTGACCCGCCACCACTGAATCCTGATGAAGGTCGTATTGGCGAAATTAGACGAGTAGAAGACCCAACAGAATTTAAGGTCTGCGCTGATCCAGATAACATGCCTTATTCCAATATTAAGCAAGAAGGTTTTGAAGATAAAATTGCCGAACTATTGGCAAAAGACTTAGGTAAAAAACTTACTTACACCTATGCCTATAACAGGCAAGGATTTTACAGAAATACAATTAATGCAAACCGTTGTGACATCATTATGAGTACTACTTCTGATAATGATGCCTTAAGAACATCTAAACCCTATTTCCGCTCTGGCTATGTTTTTGTTTATCGCAAAGACAGTGGCTATGACATTAAAGGCTGGGACTCCCCTGATTTACGTAAGGCAAAAATAGGTGTCATTGGTGAGAGTCCAATGAGTAGACCACTGTCTGACCATGACTTAATGGGTAATGCAAGACCCTACCGTATGCAACGTGATTTAAACTTACCTCCTAGTTACATGATTGATGATTTAGTGAAAGGTGAAATAGATGTAGCAGTTGCTTGGGGACCAATTGGCGGCTACTACGCTAAAAAGGCATCAATTCCATTGGTAGTCGTGCCAGTACCAGAATATGAAGATACTAATATTCATGGTAAAACTTATTGGAATATGTCTGTAGCAACACGCAAAAAAGATAAAGAACGCATGAAAATGGTGCAAGAAGCATTAGACAGAAATAAGGCAGCAATTGATAGCATATTAGAAGAATATGGTATTCCTCATGTGCCAATTGTAGAAGGCGATGAAATTGTTAAAAAAGCTAAGGCAAAACGTGAAATTGCTAATGCTAACGCTAAGAATGA
>CAYXGE010000001.1:7504-85355 GCA_964464435.1 uncultured Methylophilaceae bacterium | reverse complement strand
TTGTTAAAAAAGCTAAGGCAAAACGTGAAATTGCTAATGCTAACGCTAAGAATGAGTGATAAAATACGCGCTTTATTTTTTAGTCAACCAAGTTTTGAGTAGTACGTTATTTGTAGTGCAGACGGGCTGATAGGTAACTATCTTCCATGGCGGCTGAGTTAATCACTGAGGAGATCACATGTTTAGTAATACGGCAGTAAAATCAAAAATGTTTATGACTATGCTTGCGATGGTGGGATTTTCACTATCATTTCAGGCGCAAGCTGAATGCAAATTAGTTTCTACTAAAGATAGTACACCATTGGCAGTGAAAGCTGATGAAGCTGATACACCTGAAGCTAAAGAATTCTTGGCAACATGTATTAACCCATACACTAAAAAATTTGCTGGTAATCCAGAAGCTGCAAAAGCTGGAAGAAAAGTGATGACATACAACGGATGTACAGGTTGTCATGGCGGTAAACTTGAAGGCGTGATGGCACCTTCACTACGTAAAGATGGTGGTCAAGGAGCTTTTGATACAAAATGGGCTTACGCTAAAAACGAAACTGACAAGGGCATGTTTGAAACGATTGCAGGCGGCACACCTGGTAACTCTGGTGGTTTAATGCCTGTATGGCACAAGCATCAACCTGATAAAGTCGGTGATGGTTTGAGTACAGATGAGATTTTAAAAGCTGTTGCCTATATTCGTACAGAATATAGAGGTGATGGTGGTAAACCTTGGTTAGATGAAAAACCACAATAATTGATTAAAACTTAAAAACGACCATTTTATGGTCGTTTTTTTTTGTTTAAAATGTATTAAGTTCTAGTAGAATATAGCTTTTACAAGGGAGGTAGTGATGAGTTTATATAATAAAAGTATGTTGTTAGTCGTAATGCTCGGTACATTAGTTGCTTGTGGTAAAACAGAAACATCTTCATCATCAACTGGCGCTGCAGATGCTGGATCATCAGGGGATGTAAAAGCTATTGCATTTGTTAAAACGCAAGATGGATCGCCTTTAGATATTAAGCATGAATTATTTACAACGCCTGCGGCAAAAGAATTTTTAGCCACTGGTAAAAATCCTTATGTGGGTAATGCGGAGATGATTGCTAAAGGCAAAAAGATTTTTGGTTTGTATTCTTGCACCCAATGTCACGGACCTGAGGCTAAAGGCCAAGTAGGCCCTGGCTTAGTCGGCCCAACATTTAAGTATCCAAAAGATGCAACCAACAAAGGGATGTTTGAAACCATTTGGAATGGTACAAATGGTGGTATGGGTGGTAAAGGTATTGGTATTATGAACCCAAATGACCCTAAAGATGGTATTACGCCAGATGAAGTATTGCAAGTTCAAGCTTGGATTCGCAGTATGAGTGGTAGCTTAACAGGTAACGAGTAATTTTTTGTGGTTAATTGATAGGATGGTATGAGCAAAAATAACAATGCCTCTGATTTACATAGAGTTGTGATTGTCGGAGGCGGTGCTGGCGGGCTGGAATTAGCTACGCGTTTAGGTGATAGTTTAGGAAAACGTGGTAAAGCTCATATTACTTTGATAGACAGAAGTAAAACGCATGTTTGGAAGCCGCTGTTGCATGAAATTGCGGCTGGAAGTATGGATCCAGATAAGCATGAGCTAGACTATCTTGCGCAAGCACATTGGCATCACTTTCATTTTCGATTAGGCAGTATGGATGGCCTAAATCGTGAAAAGAAAGAAGTTTATACTGCTCCTTATGTTGATGAAGATGGCATAGAGGTAATTGCTAGGCGTTCATTTAGTTATGACACGCTAGTTATTGCTGTTGGAAGCACCACTAATGATTTTGGTATCAAAGGCGCTAGAGAATTTTCTATTGCCCTTGATACACAAGATCAAGCAGAACGTTTTCATCGTAAGCTTCATCACTCTCTAGTACGTGCACAAACACAGGCTACTCCTGTACAAGCTGGTCAGTTAGAAGTGGTAATTGTAGGAGCGGGCGCTACAGGCGTAGAACTGGCGGCTGAGTTACATAACACAACACGTGAGTTGACAGCCTACGGCTTAGATAAAATTGAGCCAGATAAAGATATCCGAATCTCACTTATTGAAGCTAGTGATCGTGTGTTACCAGCGCTTCCACCAAACCTTTCATCATCTGTCGAACTTGAATTAAGAAAACTCAGAGTAAATGTTTATACTGGTGAACGCGTGACAGAGGTTAGTGAGAAGGGTGTACAAACGCATAGTGGACGATTTATTCCTTCAGCCCTTGTTGTATGGGCTGCAGGCATTAAGGCGCCAGATTTTCTAAGCAATTTAGATGGCTTAGAAACAAATAGAATTAATCAGTTGGTGGTAAGGCCAACATTACAAACAACACTAGATGACAACATATTCTCGTTTGGTGATTGTGCAGCTTGTCCAATGCCTGGTAGTACACAAAGTGTACCTCCAAGAGCACAGGCCGCGCATCAGCAGGCAAGTTTGCTATTTAAATCGATTAAATTACGTGTATCAGGCAAATCAGAATTGCCTGCGTATACCTATACTGATTATGGTTCTTTAGTGAATATGGGTAAATATACAACCGTTGGCAGTTTAATGGGTGCGATTACTGGCGGTAGTGTATTTATTGAAGGCATGTTTGCAAGATTAATGTATCAATCGCTCTACAAAATGCATTTGATGGCTTTGCATGGTTTTTTCTCCGTGTTCTTACAAACCATTGGCCGCATTATTACAAGAAGAACGGAACCACACGTTAAATTACATTAGACGTATTTAAAGATGATTTAACCATTATCGGCATGTTTATTTTGTAAAACTAACATGCCGATAAACTCGATTGATAATACTCATACTGATAATAATAAAAAGCCCAAAAGCAATAATAATTAGGTTCATTGAAATGTTGGCTTTAACCATTAATAAGTAAAAGCCAAGCATTACTAAAATGCCGATATGTTCGTTAAAATTTTGCACGGCAATCGAATGTCCAGCACCAATCAAGTGATGCCCTCTATGCTGAAGTAGCGCGTTAAGAGGCACTACAAAAAATCCACTCAGGGCACCAATTAAAAATAGCACTACACCAGCAATGACCCCATTGGGTACAAAAATCATGGAAATTACAAGAACCCCCATCAAGATGCCAGCAGGTAACACTTTAATGGAGTCTTCAAGCCTAATATAGCGTGAAGCAATAACAGATCCAACAGCAATGCCAACGGCTACTGTGGCTATTAGCTGCGTAGCTTGCTCAATATCATACTCTAAAGCGATTCCTGCCCAGGCGAGTACAACGAGCCTTAATGTAGCACCTGCGCCCCAAAACAAGGTAGTCACTGCCAGCGATAATTGACCTAATGGGTCTTTCCATAAGGCAATAAAGGCATGACCAAAATCTTGCATCATATAAGTTAAAGACTTTTTCTCTAATTGATGCTCAATAGATAATTTAGGGATGAAGTAATTAAATAAAGCTGCAGCTAAGTAAAGGCCTGTAATAATCCACATAGCATTGTATGGGTCTTTACTGGCCAAGGTACCGCCTAAAATGGCACCTGCAATAATGGCTGTAACTGTAGAACCTTCCATCCAAGCATTAGCCTTAACTAACTGATGACTTGGTAGTAACTCCGTTAAAATGCCATATTTGGCGGGTGAGTAAGCCGCCGCACCAATACCCACAATGCCATAAGCATATAATGGTGGTACGCCTAAGAGCATCGCAACGCAACCGATTACTTTGATACTGTTGGATACAAACATGACGCTACCTTTATGAAAGGCATCTGCAATTGAGCCCACAAAGGGGGCTAATACAATATAAGAAATGACAAAAAACTGTTGTAATAAAGGGGTGTGCCAATCCGGTGCGTTGAGCGTAGCAAGTAGAGCAATTGCTGCAAATAACAAAGCATTATCTGCAAGGGCTGATAAAAATTGTGCAATAAGAATGGTATAGAACTTTGAGTTCATGATTTTTTAGCCATTGTTGGCTAGACACTCTTCCCTAGTAAAAAGGTATCGCTTCAGTGCTACTTAAAGCGGTATCGATTGTTTTATTAATAAATTAATTAATTTTTATAATGCTTCTGCAGCAAAATCTGCAAGTCTTGAACGCTCACCACGTATCAAGGTAATGTGGCCATTATGCCCCCAACCTTTAAATCTATCGACGACATAAGTCAAACCAGAGCTACCCTCTGTTAGATAAGGCGTATCAATTTGTGCAATATTACCTAAGCATACCACCTTAGTTCCAGGACCTGCTCTTGTAATCAGCGTTTTCATCTGTTTTGGTGTTAAATTTTGCGCTTCATCAATAATCAAAAACTTATGTAAGAAAGTTCTTCCACGCATAAAGTTGAGTGATTTAACCTTAATTCGAGTACGAATCAAATCTTGAGTGGCAGCTCTACCCCACTCACCAGCATCTTCATCAGTTTTATTGAGAACATCGAGGTTATCTTCTAGGGCACCCATCCATGGCGCCATTTTTTCTTCTTCTGTTCCCGGTAAAAAGCCAATATCTTCACCAACAGGCACAGTTACACGGGTCATAATGATTTCAGAGTATATTTTTTTGTCTAGCGTTTGCGAAAGGGCAGAGGCAAGCGTAAGCAAAGTCTTACCAGTCCCTGCTTGACCTAGTAATGTCACAAAATCAACCTCAGGGTCCATCAATAAGTTAAGCGCAAAATTTTGTTCTCTATTTCGCGCATTAATGCCCCAAATATTATGTTTGGGTTGAATAAAATCTTTAACCACTTCAAGAACTGCAGTATTGCCTTCAACTTTACGCACAATGGCATGAAATGGTTTATCAAACTCATAAAAAATAAATTCATTAATTAGCATGCTTTTGCATAGTGGCCCCGTGATACGGTAGAACATTCTGCCAGCGTCTTGCCATGACTCCATGTCTTTGCTGTGCTTTTCCCAGAAATTTGCTGGCAATTCCTTCATGCCGCTGTATAAGAGGTCAGTATCTTCTAATACTTGGTCGTTAAAGTAATCTTCAGCAGGCACATTAATAGCGCGGGCTTTAATGCGAATGTTGATATCTTTACTAACAAGAATCACTTGGCGTTCAGGTTGCTGATTTTGCAAGTTCCAAACCACACTTAAGATTTCATTGTCAGCTTTACTGCCAGCTAGCATAGGAAGTTCTTTTACCAATGCATCAGTTTGAAGGAACAAACGCCCAGTTGCATGTTTGTTACCATTCACAGAAAGTGGGCAACCAGCATCAAGATTGCCAAGCTCTCGACCAACGATGGCTTCTAAATTTCGGCTTGCTTGGCGCGCATTTCTTGCAACTTCAGTCATTCCCTTTTTGTGATTATCAAGCTCTTCTAGCGTCACCATCGGTAAAAAGACATCATGCTCTTCAAATCTAAATAGACTGGATGGATCATGCATCAATACATTGGTGTCCAACACAAATAACTTGGTGTGTGTTGCGCTATTTTTTGCCATATTATTGTCTTTCTGATGATGCATTCATTTGATTTAAAAATTCAAGAACCTCTTGCACATGACCATCGACTTTTACGCCTCGCCATTCATGCACAAGATAGCCTTTCTCATTAATAATAAAAGTACTTCGTTCAATGCCACGCACTTGTTTCCCATACATATTCTTCATTTTAATTACTGAAAATAAGCTACATGCTGTTTCTTCAGCATCTGAGAGCAATTCAAAAGGAAAAGTAAATTTTGCTTTGAAAGTTTCATGTGATTTGATGGAGTCTCTTGAAATACCGAATATTTCGGCATTTAAGGCTTTAAACTTAGGGTAGTGGTCTCTAAATTGCACGCCTTGCGTCGTACATCCAGGGGTAGAGTCTTTAGGGTAGAAATAGAGAACTACAGTTTTACCGATATAGTCGGATAGTTTAAATGTCTTTGCGCTGGTAGCAGGAAGTTCAAAGTTGGAAACAGGTTGATTTAGCATAATATCTTTATCATTCTCTAGATTAGGATTGTTGATAAATTTGCGTAATAACGCAAGTCTAATTCACGCATAAAATTCACTTTTTTTGTGGTTTTAAACGCTTATGCTTCTAGGCAACTCTATTTCAATTAAAGTTCCTCCACCTTGGCGATGATTGAACGAGATAGTCCCTTTTAGCGCCTCACAAACCTTAAATGCAAAAGGAATACCTAAGCCAGTACCAAATCGCTTTGTTGTGGGGCCTGGGCTTAACGCACTTGGCTCAGGCGTAAATGGCATGCCTGCGCCTCTGTCAGCGATTAATAATTTGAGAGTGTGTTGGTTAATATCCGCGTGGATTTCAATTTTGGATTTTCTTGGACTGGCTTCAACGGCATTTTGCAACAAGTTGTATAAGGCTTGCTCTAGCAAATGCTCATCTGTTTTAAGGCTATCATCGGCTTTATCCCAATCAGGTAATTCTAATTGGATGCTTTTTTCATTTAATTTTTGTTGCAATGGTACTAAAGCACCATTAATGATTTGGCGCAATGTGGTATTACTTAGTTGCGGTTTGAGTGGGTGTAAGTATGCTAGTAGTGAGCCAGTCCACCTTTCTAACCTATCCACGGTATTAATAATACCCTGAAGGCTATCACGTGTATCTTTATCCAAGCTTTCATCATCAATGACCTGGGCAGTTGCGCGAATACTGGCTAACGGGTTGCGAATGTTATGCGCAAGCATGGGGACTAGAAGGCCTTGAGCCGCTTGTTTTTCAGTCTGCACCAAGGCATCTTGACTATTGGCTAGTGCAATAGCCATGCTATTAATAGACTTTGATAGCATCGCTATCTCATAGGCGCCTTCTTCTGGCGCTTTATGTTCAAGATGACCCGCGCTAATTTCTTTAGTAGCGTGCAATACGCCTTCAATTGGTTTCACAATAGAGCGTTTAAGAAAAATACGCGAAAACAACAGCAATAAAGTAGAAAGTAATATTGGAATAATCAACAATGCATTGGAAGTATTTTTTGCTTCTGTCAGCCTTTGTTCTAATTCACGTTGTTTAAGTATCAGTAATTTTTCAGTTCTGGCAGAAATCAGCTCGTAGCGTTCAAATACTTTGGCCTCTAAATCGCTATTCAATTTTTTTTCTACAGCCACGCTGCTTAACATATTTTGGGGGTCAAAAATCGGTTTGGTTTCTTTTAAGAAAGTATTGTAACTTTGATGCAAATCTTCAATAGAATCCAATTCATCTTTACCTACAGCAAGTGACTTAATTTTTTTAAAATGTTTTAATATGGATTCTGTGTAGGCATTGTATTCATCTGGTGCAGTGACATCATACAAAAAGTAGGCATCAAACAATTCTTTCATTTGGCGGTATAAGTCACCCCGTGTTTGTTGTACTTCTTGCACTAAAAGATTAATGCGTTGTGACTCTTGCGAAGACTTGTCCCAAAGATGGATACCGACACCGCCAGCAGCGCCTGCAAGAACCACTAATATAATAAAAGCTAGTTCATGAATAAGTAACAAATCATTGAGAGATTTAGATTTGGACATGGCATTGCTATTCCAGTTTAAATGTCACAGGCACGCTAATTTCAAAGGAGCGTCCTTTTAATGCTTCAGGCGGTGTTGGAAAATTTGATTTTTTAACCATAGCAAGCGCCTGGTTATCCAAAGATTCAAACCCGCTAGAGTTGGCAACTTCACTTCGAATAACTCGGCCAGCACTATCTAAATATAAGTTCAAAAGTACCTCGCCTTGCCAGCCGCGCATTTGGGCAATTTTGGGGTATTGTTTATGTTTAGCAATCTCACGAGCTAGCGCATTGCCATAGCGATTTTTTGCGTTTTCAATATCTTCATCGCTCACCTGCGGTTTAACAGGTTCAGCAGGGGGTGTTGGTTCTGCCACAGGGGCAGTAAAAGTGGGTGGCGCAGCCTCTGCTTTTGGTGCAACCGCAATGACTTCTTGTTGCACAGGTGCTGGGGTGCTAGGTGGTGGGGTAATATCCTCACTTGGTTTAATTATCCTAGGAGTAGGCTCAGGTTTGGGCTGAGGAGTTGGCTTAGGTTTTACATCAGGCTTAATGGGCTGAGGTGTTGGTTGTGGAAGTTCAGGTGGCGGGGGCGGCGGTGGTTCTGGTTTTTTAATTTCCATTAACTCTACTTCAATCACCTCAGGTGTTTTTTTTGGCTCAAACTCAAAGTTTGGTACAACATAAGCCATGACCAAATGAAAGGCAATAGATAGGCCTAACGCCCATGCAAATGAGCGATTAAGTTTGTCTGAGAGAGGGTTGTTTGCGGGAGCTACACTATCCAAAACTAAGCTTTACTAAAGAAGGTGCAAAAGTATAAATTATACAGCAAGATGCACAACTTCTTAATGCTAGTTGCTTATTCCCATTCGAGTGCTGGGTAAAGTGTATTAACGTTACGTCTATTGGCAATTTCAAATAATAGCCACAGATCTTTTTCGCTGGCAGCGGCGTTAGACATTGCTTCTGTCATACTTTTACCAGCTTTGATGTAAGCGCGAATATCAGCAAGCAAGGTGCTTAAGTAACGTTGTTCATTTTCAAGCGCATTAAGCCATTGTAATGTTGCAGGGCCATGTCCTGGTACCACTTGCTTGACTGGATATGTTTTTAATTTTTCAATGGTGGCAATCAAACCTTTAATATCACCTTCAACTACAGGGGTGCGTTCAATAAACAGTAAATCCCCAGTAAATAGGGTGCCAGTTTTATCATCTAATATCGAGATATCCGTATTGGTATGTGCATTTGGGTATGCCGTAATTTGCAGGTTCCTGCCACCGAGGTCTAGGGTTTGCGTAGTTTGAATGCTAAGCGTTGGTTTGACGATGATACTGCCTTTTGCCGCCTCACCTAAAAGTCTTAAATTGAGTTTTTCATAAGCCTCTTGACGCATTTGCATGGCATCACCAAGTTTTGCATGACCGACAAATTGCGGTTTATCTTCAATAAAGGCAGCATTGCCATAAATATGATCAGGATGCACATGGGTGTTAATGACATACAAAATTGGTAAGGGGGTCACTTTTTTTATGGCTTCACGCAACTGTTTGCCAGTGCTTAGACTGCCGCCTGTATCAATCACTGCCACACCTTTACTACCTACGATAAAACTAATATTGCAAATATCGGCTTGATACCCCGTATCAATATCTAAATGTTCGCCATGATGCACGTATATGCCATTGCCTAAATCATGAACTTTAAAGCCCGCTGATTTAATATCTGCCTGCGCACATGAAGCCATAAAGTAGGCACTAATAAAGTAAGCTATTAATCGCATCATATTCTTTGCACTCGGTAAAAAAACAGGGGAAGGCTAATACAATACTCTAATATTAAAGTGAAAAGATAAGTTTTTACAGTGACCATGGTCACTGAACTTTCATCAGGTATAATTGTTCCAAACGCTATATTCAATAACAATAAGCTAATAGGGATACTTAAAATGACTGAGCAAAAATATACTAAAACAGCGATTGTGTTGCATTGGTTGATTGCATTTGCAATCTTTGGCATGTTTGCACTAGGTTGGTATATGTCTGATTTGCCTAAAGAGGCACCTAAACAAATAGCCTATGATTTGTTTGATTTTGGTATATATACATGGCAATTAGCAGAAGAAGCGAGCCCCAGAACCTTTTATTTTAATTTACACAAATCATTAGGCATTACCTTATTTGCGTTAATTTTATTCAGATTCATTTGGCGTTTAACGCATCGCCCGCCTGCGCTATTGGCCACACTTAAAGCGTGGGAACGCAAACTTTCAACGGCAACGCATCACACGCTGTATTTGCTGATGATGTTATTACCAGTCAGCGGAATTATCATGGCGGTGAATAGTAAATATGGTATTAAATGGTTTGGTATTGAGCTGGTGGGTGGGCTTGATAATAAAGGCTTACGAGAAACTTTTGTTGAAGTACATGAGTTTTTAGGTACTTTGATATTGCTTGTGATTATTGTGCATGTTGCAGGTGCGCTTAAGCATAAATTCATAGACAAAGATGGTACTGCAAGCCGCATGTCGCTTAAGTAACACAGTTTAGTAATACAATGTTCAAGCAATAAAAAAGGACGCATTGAGCGTCCTTTTTTATTATGCATATCAACTAACTTTTTACTTCAAATTGATGGCTAAATGATTTACCTTCATTGTCTGTAGCATTTACCTCAAGCACGCCAGCACTAGCGGGAATAAAATCAAATTTTAAATAAGGGTCTTCACTGGTGCCGACACCAAAGTCTACATTCATGATAGGTTTGCTGTTGTAAGTAAACACCGCTTTCTTAATAAAAAATTCAGGCACAAACCCTTGTGAGACTAAGTCGCGTTGTAGGCCGGTTCGCATGGGGTGTTTAATATTAAACACAGTGGCGGTTGCATTACCAAACTGTACGGGGGTTTCTACATTAAGCTTAATTTTACCTGCGGTAGCACGAATGGTCGCTTCGTCATTTTCAACTGCCCCGCCACAACCGCCAGCTGCTCGAATTTCAATAGAAGCCATTTGTAATTTGCCATCTGCAGTTTCACCAATCACACGAACAAAAGAATCCATTTCCATGCGAATACGGGTGGCTAATTTAAATTTACCTAATTGCTCAGTGAGGTGGTAAGTAGCCGTGAGTGGAATCGGGTTAGCATCCACTAAAACGTAAATCTTTTTTACAGGATTAGCATCCGCCTGCGTTTGATCAACAAAAATTTCTAATGGTACTTGAGCACCGCTTTCGGCACGTCTGGGTGCGGTGAGTTTAATAAACGGCGCATCTTCAATGGTTCTGCCTGCAAAGAATGCTTCTTTAACTACAGGCCATTTTGTGGGGTCTGACTCAGCGTGCACATTCAATGCAAGTAAACCTAACATTAACCAGCATGTATTGAGTAACACTTTAAAGCCTCTTAATTTCATTTTGTTGTCTCCACCAATTCTAACTTTATCCATTGTGATAACGCACTTTTAATTTAATGCTATTTTAACTGTCTAAATCATGTTGTATGTGACCGTTGTCACATATCAATCGCATGGCATTTATATAACGCCCTCAAGCACTTGGACGTTGACTTCCGCGCCTGCCTCTAAGTTGCCTATCGCTTCATCTAGGACGATAAAACAGTTAGCCATGGACATCGAACTTAAGATGCCAGAGCCTTGCGCCCCTGTGGGCTTTACCTGCCATTGCCCGGCCTCATTTTGAAATAAAACGCCCCGTTGAAACTCAGTGCGTCCAGCGGCTTTTTTAATAGGAGCAACGCATTGTGCTTTTAATAAAGGGCTTGGCTTAATTACCGCACCAGATAAGGCGAGTAGCGCAGGTTGCACAAATTGGTAAAAGGTCACCATGGCAGAAACAGGATTGCCTGGTAAACCAAAATAATGTGCTTGATGTAGCTTGCCATAGGCTAGTGGTCGTCCTGGTTTCATATTAATTTTCCAAAACAATACTTGCCCATGCTTTGCAAGCAAAGCTTTCATGTAGTCAGCTTCGCCCACAGAAACGCCGCCGCTGGTAATCACCACATCATGTTGCTGTGCCGCTTGAATGAGCGTTTGTTCTAATAAGCTTGGGTCATCAGCAACATTACCTAGGTCGCTAATCGTAGCACCAATGCGGGATAGCATGCCAAATAAGGTGTAGCGATTGCTGTCATAAATTTGCCCAGCTTTAAGCGGTGTGCCGATTGGTACCAGTTCATCTCCCGTGCTAAAAAAAGCAACGCGTATGCGCCTAAACACTTTTACCTCGGCAATCCCTAATGAAGCAATTAAGCCAATATCTGCAGGTTTAAGTACTGTGCCTTGTTCAAGCACGGTTTGATTAAGCGCTAAATCCTCGCCTGCACGGCGGATATGTTGCCCCAGTTTGGGCAACTGTTGTAAGTGTGCAATATCGCCTGTCCAATCAATACGCTCTTGCATTTCTATGGTATCGGCACCTTGTGGCAACATGGCCCCAGTCATGATTTTGATACATTCGCCCTGATTAATTTCGCCAGTAAAAGGGTTACCTGCAAAGGCAGTGCCCACCAGTTTTAAAGCTTGATTGGCATCCGCATATTTAAAGGCAATACCATCCATGGCGCTATTGTCATGGTTAGGCACATTACAGGGTGAGATAATGGCTGTGGCTAATACTCTACCTAGTGCTTGTTGCAAAGGTAGGGCTTCTGTTTCAGTGAGCGGATTTAAAAATTGCTGAATAAATAGCCGTGCCTGATTCACAGACATGGCGTTGGGGTCATAATCTTCCATGCAACTTGGGTTATTGGCGATTTGGTCTAGCGTTGGTTTTGTCATAAATTTAACTCTAGTGTTGTTAGCTCGTCTAAGGTATTGAGATTAGTAAAAGCTTCATCGCAATCGCTAAAGTCTACCTCAACATATGCTTGGCTTTTTTGCCATTTACTTACTTTGCGCTCACCCGCATCAATAAAAGCTTGCAGGCTGGGCAGTAAGTTTCTTTTCATTAAACAAAATACAGGGTGTGTGTTGCCACAGCTACTCGCAACAGCAATATCAGCGTGGGCTTGGGTCATGCCCGCATAGAGTCTATGCACTAAATCAAGGGGCAATAAAGGCGAGTCGCACGGCACGGTTAAAACATAATCGTGTTTGGCATGCTTTAAGCCTAATAAAAACCCTGCGAGTGGGCCCGGAAAATCATGGATTTCATCTTTTAAAACGCTATAACCCATGCGCTCATAAGTTTCAATTTCACGATTTGCGTTGATAAGGAGTTCATCAACTTGTGGCGCTAAGCGCGTGATGACATGCGCAATCAGCGGTTTGTCTTTAAGTAATACTAAGCCTTTGTCTACCCCGCCCATGCGGGTGGCGCGGCCGCCTGAAAGGATAGTTGCTGTAATTTGCATTTACCCACCCGTATGCGACATAAACCTAACTACAGCCGGCGCAGCACGTTTGAGGTCAAAGTCGTGGCCTTTAGGTTTAATGCGCATGCTATTTAGTATGGCTTCAATTAGAGGTGCATCATCATTGGGGTGCGCACGCAGTAGAGGCATCAGCTCAATTTTATCTTCTTGACCAAGGCATAAAAATAACTCCCCTTTGCAGGTAATACGCACGCGGTTACAGCTTTCACAAAAATTATGGCTATGGGGTGAAATAAAACCAACTTTTGTCTTGGTGTCTGCAACCTGCCAATATTTAGCAGGGCCTCCTGTGGTTTGGGTGCTGGGGGTGAGTAAATACTTACTTTGTAAACGATTGAGGGTTTCAATATTACTCACAAAGCTACTGTCGCGGCTGTGGTTAACTTCGCCTAAGGGCATTTCTTCAATAAAGCTAATATCAATGTTTTTGTCGATAGCAAATTGTACTAGCTGCTCGGTTTCATCATCATTGATGCCGCGCATTAAAACGGTATTGAGTTTAATGCCAGTAAAGCCAACCTCAATTGCACTTTCAATACCTGCCAATACTTTGTTTAAATCGCCTGTGCGGGTAATGCTTTTAAAGCGCTCAGCATTTAAGCTATCTACTGAAATATTGATGCGTTTAACTCCTGCTGCTTTGAGTTGTGCGGCTTGCTTTTGCAATTGGCTACCGTTGGTAGTAAGCACTAACTCTTTTAGCCCTTTTAGCTGACCAATGGTTTCAAACAGCCAAAGCGCATTTTTGCGTACCAAGGGTTCGCCCCCTGTAATCCGCACTTTGCTCACGCCAAGACCAACAAAAATATTGACCAGCCGCGCACATTCTTCTAGAGACAATACCTCATTTCGCGGTAGAAAGGTCATGTCTTCAGCCATGCAATATTGACATCTAAAATCGCAACGGTCTGTGATAGAGAGGCGAATATAATCGACAGTACGGCCAAACTGATCAATTAAGGAGGTCATTGTTTGTATTGATACAATCTAAAGTTTTCTCTTGTGTAGGCAGCGCGTTTGCCTTCCCATAATAATTTCCAATCAGAGCCAGCGCCAACTTTATTACTTTTGTCTTTGCCACGTTCACCTTGAATCAGAAATATATCACAATCAATTCGTTGCGCATTGTCTACGGGAATCGCTTTAATATTGGTGTAATAGTGAAGTAAGGCCATTTGGCTTTCACCCAAACCCCTACTACTTAAGCACGCATATTGTGTTGGTAGGTGTTGTTGCATCTCTCGCATCACTTCTTTATAACTTCTTGCAGAGTCTATCCAAGGTAGCCATAAGGTCATCAATAAAGTCCATGCGGTGGTCATGCCTACCGCCCAATCCGTAATTGCGGCGCGGTTTGAGTGTTTGTAATTATTAATTACCAATAACCAAATGACGGTCGCAACGCTTGCAATCATCATGGCAAACCAATGCACAGAAAAATCGTGACTCCCTGATAAAATTTGCATGCGCTCGTTAAGTTTTGCAGGCCAGCCAGTCGTCATGGCAACCCAAGCTAACCAAATTACAAAGCTAATACTACCAAACAACATTAAACCAAACCAATTTAACAGCCCAGCAGCTCCTCGTTTGAGGGTTTCTATACTACCGCCTGCCATCACCGTAATTGGCAATAGCATAGGTAGTGCATCAATTTCTCTAGGTTTACTATCTAAGCCTAAAATTAAAAAGCTGACGACAAAGAAAGTAGTTAAGATCTGATATTTTGCAGTGCTGAGTACGTATTCTTTATATCGCCATAGCCCCCATATGGCGATTGGCAGGCCAGGTAACGCGTACCATGCGAGTGTTTTTAAAAAGTAGGTATGATTAAATGTATTAAAGACTGCAAATTGTTGTAGCCACCATGCGTTGAGTAAATGTGGCGTATTAGCATGCACAATGAATGGCCAAATGGCTACTATAGGTAATGCACAGAGCAACGCAATGCCGCATACAATAGCATAGCGCTGCGTTTGCCAATGTCTAAACAATATTGCTAGCATTAATACTGAAATTAGAATGATGGCAACATGCACAAGACCAGTAGATAAAAAACAAGTAATTAAACTTAAAGACAACAGAAGCGCCGCTCTAAAAGGCCGTCTATAAGCAAGCGTTAGTGCATAAAGCGCTATCGTTAAGCCAGTAAGCCCTGCGACATGAGGCGTGATTTGGTGAGCAGTTACTACTAAACCAAGCGAACCTATGAGTACCAAAGCGGTTTGTCGTCCAGAACCATAACCCCATAGTTCGCGCCCCATCATGCCAACTAACATAATAGTAATCCCCATCCATATAATATTGGAAAGGCGCGCTGCATCGTGCATAGATAATAAAGGTGAAAAGGCTTTAATAAAGCCAGCGGCAACCAGATAATATAGCGGAGGATATTCAATCTCGCTTTGACCAACAGCCAGAGGTGTGCTGTAGCTTTGACCTTCTAGCATGTTTTTGATAATGCTAATACTTTGCGATTCATAGGGTTTCCAAGGCTCATGCCCAATTAAGCCTAGGCATACCCAAATAACGCTCAGCAAAATGAGTAGATGGGTTTTGACACGCACACCAATGTGAGCACGTGGAGTGGCTAAGTCACCTTGCCAATCATGTTCAATTTCAAATGCCATGAATCAAGCAGACTTTCAAAAAATGATTAACAAACTTTAAATATCAATTCTACCAGCCGAAGCTATGCATGGTGATGATTTAGCAATAAAAAAGGCAGCCTGAGCTGCCTTTTTGAAACTTGCGTTTGATTACATGCCGTATTTTTGGCGGAACTTTTCAACGCGACCTGCAGTATCAAGAATCTTTTGCTTACCTGTATAAAAAGGATGGCATAAAGAACATACTTCAACGTTGAGGCTTTTGCCAATGGTTGAGCGTGTTTTAAACTTATTGCCGCAACTGCAAGTTACGTCAACTTCAGGGTAATTTGGATGAATATCAGCTTTCATGCTGGGTCTCTTTCAATAATTCGTTCGAGAAAACGCGCAATTATCAATGAAAATAGGGAATTAAGCAACACCCTTTTGCTAATTTTTTTAATGTTTCTGGCTTAGCCTCTGCGCATGCTGTCGAAGAAGTCATTGTTATTTTTGGTGGCTTTAATTTTATCTAGCAAAAACTCCATGGCTTCAAGGTCATCCATTGGGTGAAGCAGTTTTCTGAGCACCCAAATCTTTTGCAGAATATCGCGCTCAATCAATAACTCTTCACGGCGAGTGCCTGATTTATTAACGTTAATGGCTGGATAAATACGTTTTTCTGCCATACGACGGTCAAGATGAATTTCCATATTGCCCGTGCCTTTAAACTCTTCATAAATCACATCATCCATTCGGCTACCAGTTTCAACTAAAGCAGTAGCGATAATGGTTAATGAACCGCCTTCTTCAATATTACGCGCGGCACCAAAAAAGCGTTTTGGGCGTTGTAGCGCGTTTGCATCTACACCACCAGTGAGCACCTTGCCAGACGCTGGTACCACCGTATTGTAGGCACGCGCTAAACGTGTAATGGAGTCTAGTAAAATGACCACATCCTTTTTATGCTCAACTAGGCGCTTAGCTTTTTCTAGCACCATTTCAGCCACTTGTACGTGACGCGTTGCTGGCTCATCGAAAGTTGAAGCAACTACTTCGCCTTTGACTGAGCGCGTCATTTCCGTCACTTCTTCAGGACGCTCATCAATTAATAATACAATCAATATCACATCTGGGTGGTTTGAAGTGATTGCGTGAGCGATGTGTTGCATCATCACCGTTTTACCACTTTTTGGACTGGCGACGAGCAGCCCACGCTGACCTTTACCAATGGGCGCAATCATATCAATGACGCGGCCAGTAATATTTTCTTCACCTCTAATATCACGTTCAAGTGTTAATGGTACGGTAGGAAAAAGCGGGGTTAAATTTTCAAATAAAATTTTATGCTTGGTGTTTTCAGGGGCTTCACCATTGACACTATCCACTTTGACTAAAGCAAAATAACGTTCGCCTTCTTTTGGAGTGCGAATTTCACCATTGATGGTGTCACCAGTGTGTAAATTAAAACGTCTAATTTGCGAGGGGGATACATAAATGTCATCTGGACCTGCCAAATATGAAGTATCGGGTGACCTTAAAAATCCAAATCCATCTTGCAAGACCTCAAGTGTGCCATCACCAAAAATACTATCCCCTTTTTTTGCTTTATTTTTAAGTAAAGCAAAAATTAAATCTTGCTTTCTCATGCGGCTGGCATTTTCTATTTCATTAGAAATTGCCATGTCAACCAATTCGGTTACAGGAAGGTGTTTAAGGTCAGATAAATGCATAGAGTGAGGCTCACTGAGAAAACGGAACTACAAAGGGAATGTTGCTAGATATTGTGCTTAACTTACGTATTGATAATAAAGTTTAGTAAATTAAGCACAGGTTAACCGTATTAAATATTGCTGTCAATAAATGCTGTTAATTGAGATTTAGATAAAGCACCGACTTTGGTGGCTTCAACATTGCCATTTTTAAATAACATCAAAGTAGGAATGCCACGAATGCCATATTTAGGTGGGGTGTTTTGGTTTTCATCAATATTAAGCTTAGCTACTTTTAGGCGGCCAGCGTATTCTTTTGCCACTTCATCCAAAATTGGTGCAATCATCTTGCAAGGGCCGCACCATTCGGCCCAATAGTCTACCAGCACTGGAACTGTTGACTGTAGTACTTCTTGTTCAAAAGCATCGTCATTAACGTGCGTAATATGTTCGCTCATTGAAAAACCTCTGTGTGAAATAACTGAATGTGTGTTGAATTTAGTGATTATGCTATCGTAGCTAAAATTTTTAAATTAGTGAAGTACTGTTTTGTTGATAATCAATACATTTTAATCAATTCATGAAAATACTTAACGGATTAATTCTAATCTTCTTTAAAAGAATAGCTTTAATCTTAACTTAGATGCTATCTTCCATGCGACTAAACTGAAAACGCTCAAAATTTGCGGTACGTTCAATTAGTTTAGTCACCAACACTCTAGATATGGTGCCATTTTCATCTAATTCAAGCACTCGCGCAGGGCTATAGGTGCCATAGCTTGCAACCAAAGAGCTAGATTGTTTTAGTGCGTTAATGGCTGGCAAGATAAGCGCTTGTTCAAATTGTGAGCGATTGGGCGATTTAATGCCAACAGGAAAAGCCTCTGGCGCAACTAGTTCTGCACCTATATCTAGCACTTGTTGATCACTATTGTTAGCCCAACGAATTACGCCAATAGCCCATTTTGGCTCATTGGTATTTCGAATACACGCTAAGTCACCAATACGTACTGTAGTTTGCGAGTTAGGTAATAAGCGCAAAGCTAAACCGCCAGCACTTATATTAATGAGTTGCCAGCGAGATAAAGAAGGCGATTTTTTTGTTGCCATATTTTCTTGTTGAGCATACGCCATTTGGCTAATATCTGTGACCTGTCCTACATTGGCTGGCTGTTGATAAGTGTGCTCATTGCTAATGTAATAATGGGCAGCGTTAATGCCGGAGGCAAGCTCTGAAAAATTATTTTTATTTTTACGACCAAAAATACGCTTTGGAGAAGCTGCCCAGTGTTTAATTAAATAGACTAATAAATCTAAATAACGGGGGTCAGTGGCATTTTCAGGGAGCTCATCTTTACTGGTTGGCACCTTGGTTTGCAACATTAAGATATGTTGATGTATGGTACGTGCCAAATCAATGGTAATGAACAAAATATCGCTATGAGCATCTGTTGGGCTTGCATTTTTGATGTAAGGAATAGGTGGTTTATCTTTGTTTAAGCTTACAAGAAAAATACCAGAGGGATTATCAAAGTTGGCTAGCCCCTGAATTTGCGATAAATGGGCATGCCTAGCAACATAGTCAGATACTAAATTAATATCATGGTTATTTAAATGACGCGGATCAGCCAAAGACATTAGGAGTACTTGCTTATAGGCTAAATCAATCGTACTGGCTTTGACAAGCGGATTGTTGCTATCAATTTCTAACTGATGAATATTTTGCTCAGCAGCATATAGGTATAGCTGATGCAAGTCACTCCATACATTATTGGGCACATTAAAGTAACTGTGGTAGTACACCATCATTAGTTTGTTCAATGCATCTATAGCACTAAATATGCATTGCGCAGTATATTTCTTGCCAGACAAACTAAACAGTTGGGACTTTTCATCAAGCAAGGCTAATTTATAGCCGTAACTGAATTCTAGCCATATTTTTTGCGCTAACTCTGCAGATTTTCTGCCTTCTTCAGTTAGGGGAATCGCAGAACTACTGTACTCAGCAGCCAGTGATTCACAAAGATTAATAGCTGAAGGACGGTATGTTTCGAGTATTTTGTAACGTAAGTCAGTAGACACTTTTTGGCGGTTAAGAATTTCTAGCTCATCCAATAAAGTGCTGGCTGCTACTAGCGGTTGCCCTACAGGCAAATTAGCAACAAATTCAGCAACTTTAGTTGCTTGTGTTTGCGCAAGGACTAAAGGTTTTTCTTCAAGTGCAGGAACGTTTAATTTTAATGCCATTCGACAAGTATCCCATTTTTATTGCTCTATTTTTATATTAGTCATTATGCCTTTATTCTAGCTTGCAAACCAGTGCTTGTGCTAATTTAGCAATAAGCACACAGATAATGCCAGAAAATTGATAATATTTCAAAGATGTCTTACACAATGCTGGTTGACGAGGTGGGCGATGGAATTTATGCAACAACGATTAAATAAGTTTTTTTTGCTTGTTATTTTGATGATGAGTTTTTTATCTAGTTATCCGCTCAATGCTGAAGATGAAAGTCAACATATTGCCAACTTTGTTTTGCAGGACATGACTGGTAAACAGCATACCCTAGGTGATTATCGCGGCAAGTGGCTCATCATAAATTACTGGGCAACTTGGTGCCCACCTTGCCTCGAAGAAATGCCAGATTTAGTTAATTTATACGATGCCCGTAAAAATAAAGATATCATGGTAATAGGAGTTGCATTTGAGTATACATCACCCAAAGCTGTAGCGGCTTTTGTTGATGATATGTTGGTCTCTTACCCTATTGTGCTGGGTGACGCATCCATAGCAAAAAAATTAGGTAAGGCCGAGGTGATGCCTACGACCTTTATTTACAATCCAGCTGGCAAGCTTGTTAAAACTAAGCGAGGGCTAATCACTAGAGCGATGATTGAGCAAATCATCGCATCTTCAGCACCTTAAATTTAAGCGGGAACTGGTATGCTATTTCCAGCGTTGTCTAAGATATTGAGTTGGTTTTCATCCGCAAAGTGCATGAGCTGAGTGTAACCCTCAGGGTTAACTTCTTTGAGTTTTAAATCTACAGCTAAACAACGCACACCATTAATGACTTCTGGCTTTAGGTATGGTGAGTAACGTAGTTTTCTATCTGCGCCAAAAGTAGCGTAGGTGCTACACATACGGTCAACCCAATCACTGGGTCTAAATGGTTTGCCAGCCCTTGTGAGGCCTTCAATAATAATTCTTTCTGTTGTCATTTTCATTGTCCACTGGTTAAGTTTTTATGAGTTCAGGCGTTAATGCTGTTTTTGGCAACATCAACACCTGCTTTCATACCCGTATATTATAACGCCAGCGTATTAAAAAAGTTTAGTCTTTGTGGCATCTAGGCTTAGAATTAGTCGATGTATTCAAACACTTTGACCACTTTTGCAACACCGCCTGTATTTCTTGCAATTTCAACGGCAGCATCCGCTTCTTGATGTTTAACTAACCCCATTAAATACACAACAGCGTTTTCAGTCACCACTTTGACATAATTGGGTGGGAAACGGTTTTCAGTTAGCATATTTGTTTTTACTTTAGAAGTAATATAAGTATCACTACTTCTTGCACTAAGATCGCTATTTCCTGCAATAGCAAGTTCATTTACAACAGATTTTACGTTGGTGATTTCTTTTGTAATGCTTTCAACTTTGCTTTTGCTTGTAGCGTCGATTGCTTCGCCAGTGAGTAATACATTGCGATTATAGCTGGTGACGTTAACATGCACTTTATCGCCAAGTTGCTGACTTATTTGCTGGGATGCTTTTAGTTCTATATTCTGGTCTTCAATGTAAATGCCTGAGGTACGACGATCTGCTGCCATTGCACCACCTGCGGCAGCGCCGCCAATTACTACTGGTGCGCATGCGCTGAGTTGTGAAATAAGTAAAATGGCTGAAAATCCTAAAAATAGCTGAGATGTTTGGTTTCGCATTAATGCACTCCTAATAAAATACAATCTATTGCATCGCATAAGCAATGCACAATTAATACATAAACTTCTTGAACACGCGCGCTGTTATCGTGAGGTACGCCAATATGAATATCTTGGTCACCTAGAAGTTCAACTAAGTTTCCCCCGTCACCGCCGCTTAGGGCAATAATCTTCATGCCTCTTTCTTTACCAGCCTTAATGGCTCTGAGCATGTTTTTTGAGCTACCACTGACGCTAATGGCGAGCAAAATATCATCTTGCATACCAAGTGCCATGATTTGTTGTGAAAACACCGTTTCAAAATGATGATCAATCGCTATAGAAGTGAGTGTTGAGTTGTCTGCACATAACGCTATGGCGGCAAGGCCAGGACGTTCTGTTTGGTATCGATTAAGCATCATCGAAGCAAAATACTGTGCACTGGCGGCAGAGCCTCCGTTACCACAAGACAACACCTTTTTTTCGTTTAGTAGCGCCTGCACAATAAGCTCGGCTGCGTAAGTAATTGGCGTTGCTAACAGTTCCGCCAAAGCTAATTTTAGCTGGCCACTTTCTTCAAAATGATTTGAAATACGTGTTTTGATGTCCATGCGTTCTCTTATCTATTGACTGCATTATGCATCAAAGGCATTTTTAATCCACTCAATATGCTCTATTTTAGCAGTTGTCATCAAAATAGCGTCAAATCTGCAAGCAGGATTTCCATATTGTGCAAGAAAATGTTGTGCAGTGTGAATTAGCTTTTGCTGTTTGCTTGGCGTAATGCTGAATGCAGCGCCGCCAAATTGTTGGTTTTTTCGCATGCGCACCTCAATAAAGACGATAGTTTTACCCTCTTGCATAATTAAATCAATTTCACCGTAGCGACAGCTGTAGTTGTTGGCAATGAGCGTTAAGCCCTGCTTTTTGAGGTAATTAAGTGCTATTTGCTCTGCTTCAACTCCAAGCTTGTTCATGGCTTACTTTCTAACACGATTCCTTGCTGAGTAAACCTAGCCAAAGGGAGTTTGCGTTGGACTTGTCCTTTATTATCAAGACGAATACTACCTGTTAAACCCTCAAAATAAGGGATTTGTTTTGTATCTTTAGCGATATGCTTCAGCAAAGTGTAAGCATCCGCACCCAATGCAAACCATCTTTGCAACTGTCCTAGGGGTAGATTTTGCGCAGCGGCTTGGTAACTTTTAAATTGCGCATCGTTGGGGTTGAGAACCCAAGGAATATCTACAAATTGTATTGCGTTTAATGACGTATCTTCTGGGTCTGCGTTAATACCAGAAAAAATATGAGAAAAACCAAAAGTGGGGGTAGTAGACCCTAAATGTGGCATGACTTTTTTTGCAAAGCTATGATTGCCAGCAATCAGCAACATATCGGAAGGTTCCGCTGTAATCGTTGTTTTGATTGTATTTAATGCAGCTTCATCAGATAAGTTAGTCGTACTAAGCAGCTTGCCACCACTTGCTAACCAGCGCTCGCTAAAAGCTTTTGTCATAAGCATAGACATTATATTTGTGTCTTCCGCCACGATACGCGCAGTTTGCATTCCAGCTTTTGTAGCATATTCAACCAGTTGCGCAGCTTCAGCCTCTATACTTAGGCTAAGGCTAAAAAATAAAGCGTTATTAGCGCTAGCCTGTGACTCATTATCTGCTTGGTTAAGTAAAATAGTGGGCACTGGAGCTTTGGTTTGTTTTAAGGTGCTCACTTCATCACGGGTTAGGGGACCAACTACAAATTTAGCACCTTCTTGAATGGCGCGTTCATACAAGCTCAGAATTTCCGCTTGATTTGCATTGCTAGGATAAAGCGCAACTTCAGAGTTATCTTGATCTATGGTTTTTGCAGCGGTAAATCCACGCTCAATGGCATCTGCCACCTGATAATAGGTGGTATTTTGTAAAGGCAGAATCAATGCAATTTTGCCAAAAATTGCGTTACCTTTAGCTTGTTGGGTGGATGGTTGTTGCTGAATTGAAGCTAGGGTTTTTTGGCTTGCAGGGTGGTCTGGATAAGCTTTGCGCCAAAGCTCTAGACTCATCACATTTTGGTTTAGTCGTTGGCCTGCAATCGCTAAATCGACCCAGCCTTGCGCCGTGGTATCTTCAACTTCACCACGAAGTTGTATTAAAGTCTCAAGGCTTATAGCATTTAGCATATTCATTAAGCTTAATTGGTTATGTTCAAATGCATCTAAGCGTAAATCTTGACGTGAAAGCAAGTAAGTTTCAGCCAACATGTATTGTTCTAAACTTTGGGCAGCATTACCTTGCTTTGAAAAAACAACGGCTAATTGTGTATGAACACTCAATACCGCTTCTGCAATGATTGGCTCACGATTGAGTACTTGGCTAGCGTTAATCGGTAATAGCAATTGCAATACTTTTTCATCATCGTTTTGCTTAGCAGCGATATTGGCTTCTAAAATTTTGGCATAAATAGACTGTGGCGGTATGCTAACATGCGCTATAGTGGCGCAATCTAAGTTGTCCTGTTTTAGGCAATCAAGGCCATTTAAAAAGGCTTGCTCGGGTGTGCGTTTGCTGTTTTTTTCAGAAGTGTCAGCGGCTATTGCAACGTTATGCAACCCAAGCGTCGTTAACCATAAAAATGTCGTCAAAAAGGTGATGAATCGTTGAGTCATAGCGGTGTATTATATGTGGTGGCAACACCAATTGGAAACCTCCAAGATATCACGCTACGTGCCTTAGAGGTGTTAAAAACTGTTGACTTGATTGCTGCAGAAGATACTCGGCATAGCGCGGGGCTACTTTCACATTTTGGGATTGCCAACAAACTCGTTGCCGTGCATGAACATAATGAGCAGCAGTCTGCCCAAGTATTGCTAAATAAAATTGAGGCAGGTCAACACGTTGCGCTCATTACAGATGCTGGCACACCAGGTATTAGTGACCCAGGAGCCGTGGTTGTTAATGTCTTGCGCGCACATGGTGTTAAGGTGGTGCCAGTACCAGGCGCAAGTGCAGTGATAGCCGCACTATCTGCCGCAGGCATAGCAGACGCAGGCTTTATGTTTATAGGGTTTTTGCCTGCCAGTGGCGCACAACGTAGAAAACAACTCGAACAATTAAAACAATACACCACCACATTGGTGTTTTATGAGGCACCACATCGTATTATTGAGTGTATAGAAGATTTGTCCAAGGTGTTAGGCGGTGCACGTCGAATCACTATTGCCAGAGAAATTACAAAAACCTTTGAAACTTTTCATTCTTGTGCCTTAAGTGACGCTAAAATATGGCTTGAAAGTGACCCCAATCAACAACGCGGTGAGTTTGTATTGTTGGTAGAGCCTGCGCCAGAAAAGGTTGAAGAAGCCGTGCCAGAAGATGCCGTGCGTGTTTTAACCCTGCTTTTGGCTGATTTGCCACTTAAACAAGCGGTAAAATTAGCGGTTGAAATTACGGGTCTCAAGAAAAACGATTTATACCAATATGCACTAAAACTAAAACATGATGAATAAACTGACCATTACCCGCCCAGACGACTGGCATTTACATCTACGCGATGGTGCAGCACTCAATGCTGTGTTGCCCGATACCGCAAAGCAATTTGCGCGCGCCATTGTCATGCCCAATTTGCGCCCACCCGTTACCACAACCGCATTGGCAGTTGCCTACCGTGAGCGCATTTTACAGGCCTTGCCCGCAGGTATGCGTTTTGACCCCCTTATGACGCTTTATCTCACAGATAACACATCGGCCGATGAAATTATTAAAGCCAAACAAAGTGGCATTGTGCATGGCGTTAAGCTCTATCCTGCTGGGGCGACGACTAATTCTGACTCAGGCGTGAGTAACTTAGGCCATTGTGTTAAAGCCCTAGAGGCGATGGAAAATGTTGGCATGCCCTTACTGGTGCATGGTGAGGTGACTGATGCAACTATAGACGTATTTGACCGTGAAAAAGTGTTTATTGAGCAAATCATGCAACCTCTTTTAGCCCGTTTTCAAGGGCTCAAGGTGGTGTTTGAACATATCACTACCAAAGACGCAGCCGAGTTTGTGGCACAAGCGGGCGATAATGTTGCCGCCACCATTACTGCTCACCATTTACTCATGAACCGCAATGCCATGTTTACGGGCGGCATCCGTCCGCATCACTATTGTTTGCCAGTGCTCAAGCGTGAAGAGCATCGTTTGGCGCTCGTGAAAGCCGCTAGCTCAGACTCGCCTAAATTCTTTTTAGGCACTGATAGCGCCCCACATGCAAAGTCAGCCAAAGAAGCCACCTGTGGATGCGCTGGCATGTATACCGCGCATGCAGCTATTGAGCTATATGCCGAAGCATTTGAAGAAGCTAATGCACTAGATAAATTAGAAGGCTTTGCCAGTTTTTATGGCGCAGACTTTTATGGTTTGCCACGCAATACAGAAAAAATTAACTTGGTGAAAGAGACTTGGAAAGTGCCAGAAAGCATTCCATTTGCCGACGATGTGCTGGTACCGTTGCGAGCTGGGCAAGACGTTTCATGGCGAATAGTTACTTAAATCAATATTGCATGGCGCTAGCCCAGATTGACTGCGCGCGTGCATGGCAAGGTATGCCTGTTCAATATTTTTAGCAAATTGTTTTCCGCTAAACAATGCAGAGGTAGTAATTTCTTGCTTAAGTTTATGTTTAATGGCGTTTAATTTGCCTGGTTGCGTTGCAAGTGTATAAGCGTTATCTTCATAAGCGGCTAAATTGTCGGTAACAAGCTCAGGTAAATTTAAAGCAAGTAATAAACTGGCGGCAACGCGGCTGGCAAATGACTCCCCTGCGCAAGTGAGAACTGGTAACCCGCTCCATAATGCATCACTGGCAGTGGTGTGCGCATTGTAAGGCAAGGTATCTAAAAATAAATCGGCAAGCCTATGTCTAGCCAAGTGTTCTGGGAGCGGTAGGCGTTTTGCAAAAATTAAGCGTGAACTATCCACCCCACGTATGGTTGCTTCATTTTTTAAGTGATTTGTTGTAGCTGGGCAATTATCTAGTAGCCATAACACGCTGCCTTCAATGCGTTTTAATAAACGCATCCAAATATCAAACGTGCTGGGTAAAATTTTGTAACTGGCATTAAAACAACAAAATACAAATACATTTTCAGGAAGCTGATGTGAAGGTCTATTTACTGGTGTGTTAGAAATATTGCGTTGTGAGTCATTAGGAAAGTAACATTTCGGTAAATAGACAACTTTCTCAGAGAAATTTTCTGTTTGGTTAGCGGGAATCACAATATTATCCGCAATGATGTAGTCATAAAAATCTGTACCAAGCGTGCCAGGAAAGCCTAAAAAGTTGACTTGTATGGGCGCGCATTTATGCGCAAAGATGCCCATTCTGGCATGTTGTGTAAAGCCTTTTAAATCAATGGCAATATCAATGCCCAAGGCGCGTGATTGCTCAGCTATAGCGTTATCACTTACGTTCGCAACTTCGTAAAACGCATCAAAACTAGCACTGACTCTTTGATACATTTCATCGTCAATTTTTAGGCCAAAAGAAAAGCCAATGACCTCAAACTGCGTTTTATCATGGCTTTCCAACATTTCTGCAATTAAGTAAGAAGTGGCATGGCAATGAAAATCACTAGAGTAATAAGCAATGCGAATTTTGCCGTTGGCTTGATTGGTCTTTTGTGCCAAAAAATTACTGGCATTAAACCTGCCCTGAGTAAAGTCCCTAGCGCATGTCAATTGTAATGATGCTGAATCAATTAAGCCTAACACGGGAAAAGGTGCGGATACTTTGTGGTGGTTTTTGATACCTTGGGTGAGAGCATCAATAAGATGATCTAATTGACGCCAATCACAGAGTTTCATTTTGCAATGCAGTAATGCACCTAAAGCATAAGGGTAGTTTGGGCGGATTTGCAGGGTTTGCTGATAACTTGTACTGGCATTTTCTAGCTGACCTAAGGCTGCAAATACATTGCCTTGGTTATAGTAGGCTTCAGCATATTGCGGCTTGAGTGCAATGGCTTGTTGAAAGCAGTTGAGGGCAACATCATATTGATGACATTGCTCATACAGATTACCAAGATTATTGTAAGCCTCTGCAAAATTGGGCTGCAGTGCAATGGCTTGCTGATAACTGTTGAGTGATTCTTGAAAACGATGCAAACGTTTGAGCACGCTACCACGGTTATTATGTGCCTCAGCGTAGTTTGGCCTTAGGCTGATGGCTTGATTGTAACTTGCAAGTGCATCGTCAAGACGGTTGAGTTTACTAAAAATATTACCCTGATTATTATGAAAATCAGTGTTGTGTGGATTTAACGCAATCGCCTTGGAGAATTGATTAAGCGCTACATCAAGCTGACCTGTTTGATAAGCGATAATCCCCAATAAATTGAAGCTTTCTGCATGGTGAGGCATGGCCTTGAGGATTTGTTGCAATTGTATTTCTGCTTCAACAAACTGCCCAGTTTTTAGCAGCGTAGCGGCATGCTGAAATGTTGCATTAATCGACAAATCAAGGCTGTTTTCTACTGGGGGTGTATTCGCCATGTCTGGGTGTTGTTCACTCATTAGTCAATCATATCAAAAAACACGTACTCGATAGTGTCGAGGCAAAAAATGTAGCTGTGTTAAAATGACGTTGAAGTTGGCTAGACAGTCGCCGCTTGCTAGCGCAAGGGGAGGAAAGTCCGGGCTGCACAGAGCAGGATGACGGCTAACGGCCGTACGCTGAAAGCTAGCGATAGTATAAGGCGAGGAATAGGGCCACAGAGACGAGTAAACGCTTTAGGGCGTGGATGTGAAACGCGGTAACCTCCATCTGCAGCAATATCAAATAGGCTGGTATTTTACGTAAGTAATAAGGCGTGGCTCGCGCTACCAGCGGGTAGATAGCTTGAGCGTGTGAGCAATTGCACGCCTAGAGGAATGACTGTTACGTGTAGCAATGCACGACAGAACCCGGCTTATCGGCCAACTTTACTTTCTTTCAAACAAATAAAAAGCCGCAAAATGCGGCTTTTTATTTGTGACTTTCTACTTATATCAAATTAAGCGGTTTCGCGTTTTCTCATGCCAAATAAGCCCAACAAAGCAGAGCCAAACAACCATGCAGCTGCGGGTACTGGAACTGCATTTACATTATTTGCTGTAAATTTTGCAGAAAACAATGCGTCACCAGTGTTAAAAAAGTAGTTCCATGAAGGATTATTTTTTGGATCTGTAGCGTTGTTCCAAACAAAATATAATATTGATGGGTCAGAATTGTTACCTAATGGCATTGAGGTTGCCCCAGAAGCATTTGCATCACCAAATACCGATAAATAAGCAACATACAGTTGACCTGCTACTACGTTAATGTTTGGGCTAAATGTATATGCCTGTGCGCCAGATGATGTAACACTAGCACTTGTATACAAATTACCTGATGAACCAAATCCAAAGCCGTGGCTTTCTGTTCCATTCCAGCCATCAATCCCACCATACAAGGAGCCGACGCCACCATTCAAGGACAAGGTAAAAGATGTTAACACGCCAGTAACTGGCGCTTTAAAAACTTGCCCGTATGTAGCAGTATTGAAGGAGCCTAGGCCAAATGATGAAATACTGCCACCTGTAGCCGCATTACCTACAGTAACGGTTGTTGCGTTTGCTAAAGCAGAAACTGTAAGCGTTGCAGCTAACAATAAGCCTTTTAAAAATTTATTCATCATTATTCCCCTTAAAAATTAATACAGGTAGTTTAATAATACCACGTTTAAATTAAATTGCATTAGCCCGAACGGGTGAATGGGAAGATAAGTGCACAATATCCCACTTGGTAGTTTGGGTGGTGCAATTTAAAGCCTGATAGCATCATGGCGTCATTATGTAGCTTTTTACCACCATTAAGTGCTGGAGTGCATTGTGTTAGCAGATTTAGTCCGAACTGCCTTGCAATCCATGTGAGTACTTCATATTGTGGCGTAGGGTGACCATCTGTAACAATATAAAGTGGCGAAATGGTTTCTTGGGTTGCACATTTTTCAATTAAAAAGGCAATAAACCTAGCCGCATCATCGCGATGAATGCGATTGGTCCAGCTATTGGTTTGTGGCCATAGTTCAGGGGTTTGCGCGAGTTTAATCATGCGGGTTCTGCCAGGCCCATAAATACCAGATAGCCTCAGTGCAGTATGTTTGCAGGGTAAGGTATTGAGCACTTGTTCTGCTTCTAGCAGCCGTTGCCCACCAAAATCATTGGCAATGGCTTCAACACTTTCGTCTATCCATTCTTGCGTATTTCCATTGTAAACACGTGTGCTAGAAACAAAAAACACGTGCTTTAATTGTGTTTGTGAAATGCTTTGTAAAACGTTTTTTAAGCCTTGTACATACACCGCATGGTAATTTTCATCGCTTTGTTCAGATGCGCTGGCGCAATACACCAAAATGTTGGGGCTAATTTTATTAAGTGGCGTAAGGCTTTGTAGTGTTGTGACATCACCGCTTAAGGCAGTAATGCCTTGTGTCAGCGCATCAGCATTACGACGTAGGCCAATGACATGATGCTGATGTTTGAGTAAATCAGCCACTGCGTTACCTAAATCACCGCATCCAGCGATTAAAATGTGTTGTTTTGTATGCATATTGTGCTTGGCTATGTTTTAATTTGGTTATGAAAACACTCTTAATTTTAATGGTTGTATGTTTAAGTGCGCTTGCACGTGTTGTATTGGCGAGCCCTGCCAGCTTGCCCGTAGAGTTTACCAGTGCATTGAGTCAATCTGGCGTACCTTTAGAGAGTGTAGCGGTTTTTGTGCAGGCTGTGGATGCCACTGAGCCGATTTTATTGCACCAAGCGCAAAAAGCCATGAATCCAGCCTCAACCATGAAGTTGGTCACATCTTATGCGGGTCTGGAATTATTAAGCCCAGCTTACCGTTGGAAAACTGAAGTTTACTATGATGGCACGCTCGTGCAGGGCTTACTGAGCGGCAATTTGTATATTAAAGGCTATGGCGACCCTAGCCTCATGGTGGCTGATTTTTGGCGTTTGCTCAATGCTATTCGCCAAGCGGGAGTTAGGGAAATTACTGGCGATATTGTGATTGACAGTAGTGCCTTTGCTTCGGCTTATAAAACGAGCGCAGCTTTTGATGGGGATGGGGTGCGTGCCTACAACGCTTTGCCAAATGCTAGTTTAATCAATTTAAATGCGGTGAGCTTTAGGTTTGATGCAGATGCTAGCAATGTCAATATTAGTATTGAGCCTGCATTGCCCGCGCTTAAAGTGCGTAACCAGTTAAAAGTTGGCAGGGCTGACTGTGCGGGGTGGCGAAATCGGCTGGGCTATGATGTAAAACGTGATGGTGATACTGCGGTGGTAACCTTTAGCGGCGTTTACCCCAGCGATTGTAAAGAAAAGTATATGGAGCTTATTGTATTTGATAATGCCACCTATACAGGGCATTTATTTAAAGAATTATGGAGACAATTAGGTGGTAGTTTCAATGGCGCAACTCTACAAAAAACAGTGCCTGCCAACGCTAGTTTGTTTTACAGCTATGAGTCAGATGCTATTGCGGGCATTCTGCGCGACATCAATAAATGGAGCAATAATGTGATGGCACGCCAAGTGCTGTTAACTTTGGGGTTAAAAAAAGGGGCGCCAGCTACAGAGGCTAAAGGTGCGCAAGTGATTAAAGAATGGGTGCAAGCAAAAGGCTGGCAATTTGATGAGCTGGTGATTGAAAATGGCGCTGGCTTATCACGCAAAGAACGCATCAGTGCAGCGCACATGGGGCAAATGTTGGTGGGGGCGTATCAATCGCCAGTGATGCCAGAGCTGATGTCATCGTTACCGATTATTGCATTAGATGGCACCATGAAAAAACGTATGGTGGATAGCCCTATACAAGGCCGCGCGCATTTAAAAACGGGCTCACTCACGGGGGTATTTGCATTGGCGGGTTATGTACTTGCCAATAATGGAAAACGCTATGCCTTGGTATTAATGGTGAACCATGCCAATGCGGCGGGGACTAAAAAGGCGCAAGATGCCTTGTTAGAATGGGTTTATAATAACGCCCAGTAAACGATCACAAATTAGGAGTACGTTTTGCCAAATATCACTTTGAAATTTTTAAGCGCAGTGTTGTTAGCAGGATCAGTAATGACAGGTTGTCACGCTAATCCAGATGCAGCTAGCCCATCAACGCAATCAACCACTAAGGAAAAAGCAACGATGAGTACCAATATTACAGAATTAGTCAAAAAAGATACATTGCTAGGTGAAGGTAGAGAAGCAGAAGCTGGCTTTAACATTACTGTGCATTACACAGGCTGGTTATACGACCCAAGCAAAGAAGATGGTAAAGGTAAAAAGTTTGATAGTTCTTTAGATAGACGCGAACCCTTTGTGTTCTTTTTGGGTGGTGGACAAGTGATTCAAGGTTGGGATGAAGGCTTTGCTGGCATGAAGGTAGGCGGCAAACGCACGTTGATTATTCCACCCCATATGGGCTATGGTGAATATGGTGCAGGCGGTGTAATTCCACCTAATGCGACCTTAATTTTTGATGTAGAACTATTGGGTATTAAATAATGAAAGCAAGAATTAAGTGGGTAGAAGATGTCTGTTTCATGGGTGAGTCTGAAACAGGCCATGCGGTGATTATGGATGGTGCACCTGAAGCTGGTGGGCGCAATATCGGTATGCGCCCCATGGAAATGTTACTTATCGGCGCTGGTGGTTGTAGCTCGTTTGATGTGGTGACCATTCTAAAAAAAGCACGGCAACCCATTACGGATTGTTTTGTAGAGTTATCTGCTGAACGTGCAGATGAAATACCCAAAGTATTTACCAAAATTCACATGCATTTTGTGGTGACGGGTAAAGGGCTTAACCCTGTGCAAGTAGAAAAAGCGGTTAAACTGTCGGCTGAAAAATATTGTTCTGCCTCCATAATGCTGGGTAAAACTGCTGTGATGACGCATGATTATGAAATCAGAGAGTTTGAAGCTTAAGTAGTACTACTAATTCAAGTTTAAAGGCCAAGCACTGCTTGGCCTTTTTGTTTATTTCAACTTAATTAGTAAGTTTTACCAGTGAGCGTTTGTCCGCTTGCAATCAAGGCAAATAGCCTGTCAATATTGGGGTGCTTGCCTGCATGCTGTTCAGCATCTTGCGTATGCTCACAATACAAGGCTAAGCCAGCTTTTGCTGCCTCGGGTGTAATGTAGCCATACTTAGCGAGCAAGTGGTGATACACCTTTACGGAGCCTTGGCTGCCTGGTTTATTTTCAATATTTGCAACTTCAACACCGTTACTATCCAAAAGTTGAATACCTTGTAAATGATCGCTAGATTCAAGTGTAGCTAACACCTCGCTAAATGTTTTCATGGCTAAATTAAGGTTAAGAATTAAATATTAAAAGAGAAAAATTAAGAATCAAAAGTGATAAGAAGTGTTGGTCATGAGTTTAGCACTCATTTGCATGGCAACTTTCACTGGTATTGGAAGTTCAGCAGCACCATACGCCACGGCCATCTCAGCATGTTGCGCTTCATCTTGTTGCATTTGTTCTAAGATGGCGCGGGTTTTGGTATCTTGCTGTGGAATATTTAATAAGTGCTCATGCAAATGTTTACCTACTTGTTTTTCAGTTTCAGCCAAAAAACCGAGGTTCCATTTGTCACCCACAAGGCCAGCTAAGGCCCCAAGCGCAAAAGAGCCACCGTACCAAAGTGGGTTCAATACGCTTGTTGTCCCACCTAGCTCTTTAATCCGTTTTTCGCACCATGCAAGGTGTTCAACCTCTTCTTGAGCAGCTTTTTCAAGCGCTTTGACTGTTGTGGGGTTGCGTGAAGTTAACGATTGCCCACTATAAAGCGCTTGTGCGCATACTTCTCCGCAGTGATTAACGCGCATAAGGCCAATAACATGTTGCTTTTCTGCGTCATTTAAAGGCGCATCTGCTAATGCTTCGTCAGGGTGCTTGCGTCCACTATGCGCAGAGGCTAACAGTGTGCGTAACCCTCTATCGAATTCAACAATGAGTTTGTCTAACATCACAATCTCAATTATTTACGACCCATAATTTGCACACCCTTTAGCAGGTTAAGCGCTTGATTAAGTTGGTAGTCATCTTTTGAGCCAAACTCAATGGGGGTAAATTTTTCGGCATATTTACTTTCGTTTTGCGGTACTTTGACCCCTTCATTTTTGCTGGGTGCTTCAGCTTCTTTAGGGTTAGACAAATGCCCACTTAAATCTGCTTCTTTAACGCTTAAGCTATGGTCAAGTGGACCGTTAGCAGTTTCATCCACAATAATGTCTGGCACAATCCCTTTGGCCTGAATAGAGCGACCTTTAGGTGTGAAGTAACGCGCCGTGGTAAGTTTAATTGCACTACCATTATTCATTGGTAATATGGTTTGTACAGAGCCTTTGCCAAAGCTTTGCGTGCCCATGACAACCGCACGTTTATGGTCTTGTAAGGCGCCAGCGACAATTTCTGAAGCAGAGGCTGAGCCACCATTGACCAATACGACCATCGGAATATTTTTAAACTCAGCGGGCACTTTGTTGATGTAATCTCCTTTGCTTGCTCCACCGCGCACATAATTATCTGGATTAGCAGTTAACTGCATTTTTGCATCTTCTGCACGGCCTTCTGTGTAAACTACTAGCTCATCTTTGGGAATAAATGCCGCACTCACACCCACGGCAGCATTTAGTAAGCCACCGGGGTTATTGCGTAAATCTAAAACAAAGCCTTTAAGCGGCGTTTTGTTTTCATCATGCAAGGCTTTGAGTGCATTGGCTAAATCTTCACCCGTATGTTCTTGAAATTGGGTAATACGCACATAACCGTAATCAGTTTGCGTAAGTTTAGGTTTAACGCTTTTGTTTTTAATAACGGCACGCGTTAACTTAAAGGTTAGCGGATTAGCTTCGCCTTTACGCAAAATAGTGAGAACGATATCGGTATCTGGCTTGCCACGCATTTTCTTAACGGCATCGTTAAGGGTCATGCCTTTAACTTGGGCATCATCTAATTTAAATATCAGGTCATTGGTTCTGATGCCAGCGCGGTGAGCAGGGCTGTCTTCAATAGGTGAAACGACTTTAACTAAACCATCTTCCATACCCACTTCAATACCTAAGCCACCAAACTCGCCTTGCGTGCCAGCTTGTAAATCTTTAAAACCGTCAGCATCTAAATAAGTAGAGTGAGGGTCTAAGCCTGTAAGCATGCCATTAATGGCTTCAGTAATCAGTTTTTTGTCTTCAACAGGTTCAACATAATCACTTTTAATTTTGCCAAAAATTTCAGCAAAAGCACGCAAATCGTCTAAAGGTAGCTGTGGTGCTGCCATTTTTTCAGCAAAGACTGAAATATTAAGGCTTAACAACATCCCAAAAATAGCACCTAGGGCAACGTAACCAAACTTATTAAAACGATTAAACATGTTATATTTTCCATTGAAAGGTAATGCAATTATAGCAACTATGCATCATTAAGACACGGTTGCTACTAAAATGGTTTAATTTATTATTTTACTGTGAATGGGTGATGCAATGATGCTAGCTTTTAATGTGCAGATTGAATATTGCACACAATGCAGATGGTTACTCAGAGCGGCTTGGTTAGCACAAGAGCTTTTGACCACCTTTGAGCAAGAGTTAAACAGTGTCACTTTAAAGCCAGGCACCGGCGGAATTTTTGAAGTGCGCCTAAACGACGATCTGATATTTTCTCGAAAAGAAGCAGCAAGGTTTCCAGAGTCAAAAGAGTTGAAGCAGTTAATTCGAGATATTATTGCACCAGACCGTGATTTAGGGCATAGCGAGCGCAAAGATGGTGAAGGTTGAAACTGAGTTTACTGCGTATCTTCTGCGGTGACGCGCACTGCGCCATTAAAGCGACTATTCCAATAGCTCGAATCCATATTTTCAACGCGCACTACTTTGCCTGCACTCGGCGCATGAATAAATTTATTGTTGCCAAGGTAAATACCAACATGTGAAAACGTTTTTTTTAGCGTATTAAAAAACACTAAATCTCCCGGTTTTAATTCGCTTGGTGCTACTTGTTGTCCAAGTTGACTCATGGCTCTAGCGCCATGTGGCAAGCTAATATTGGCGGCTTGTTTAAACACATATGATACAAACCCGCTGCAATCAAAACCTGTTTCGGGTGTGCTACCACCTTGTTTGTATTCAATACCAATTAAACCAAGTGCATTAATAATGACTTCTTCGGCTTTTTGCGACCAGTTTTGCGCTTGTTGCACAATATTGTCTTGTAAACTTGATTCAGTTGACGCAATATCTACAGACGATAGCTCATCAGCCATGAGCTGTTGGCATGTAATGAGCGCTGTTAGAAACATAACACTTAACTTTTTCATGACAAAAATTCTAAATGGCTTATGACAATAATGCAAACAAACATGATAATTTAATTGTAAAATATGGTATAAATTCATGAAATTGTTGAAAAAACAACAATCCTATATAAAATTCTTGTTGGTTTAATGATTGGTTAACACTCAACTAAATGATAGATCACTATGATTAGAACCACATTTTCTGTGATGCGTGATTTCAAAAGATTACGCACAATTGCCGGTATTGCCATGAAATATGGCTGGGGCGATGCGGCGCAGCGATTGGGTAAGGGTAGTGTGATTGCTTGGGCGGGTAGGCGACTTGCGACCAAAATGCCCGATGATATTAAAGAGCTTCCAGTTGAAGTGCGTATTCGGTTAGCAATTCAAGAGTTAGGACCAACCTTTATCAAGCTTGGGCAGTTGCTTGCTACGCGTCCCGATGTGTTTCCGCCTTCTTGGATTAACGAATTTGCTAAGTTGCAAGACCATGTGCCCTCAGTGTCTTATGAGGCGCTTCTTCCTCAAATGGAAAATGCACTAGGACGTTCTCCCGAAGACGTATTTACTGAGTTTCAAACCAAACCGATTGCTGCGGCCTCTATTGCGCAAGTGCATTTAGCCAAGCTGCAAGATGGTACGCCAGTGGTGCTAAAAGTAAGAAGACCCAATGTTGAAGTGAGTATTGAGGCAGACTTGCGCTTATTATCGCACTTAGGGCGTGTGCTTGAGTCCGAATTTCCGCAGGTAAAGCGTTTTCAGCTGGGTAAAATTATAGGGCAGTTTTCTAAATCTCTCAGGAGAGAGTTGGATTTAGCGCTAGAAGGCAGAAATACCGAGCGCTTTAGTAAAAATTTTGAACAAGATAATACCGTGCAGTTTGCTAAGATTTATTGGGAATACTCAAGTGAATCAATTTTAGTCATGGATTACATCAATGGTATTCCGGGCAACAATTTACAGGCGGCTGAAGAAGCGGGTTTAGATTTGCCAGAGTTAGCAAAGCGTGGTGCAAATGCCGTGCTTAAAATGGTGTTAGTGGATGGTTTTTTTCATGCAGACCCGCATCCAGGCAATATCTTTTATTTGCCAGAGAATCGCCTTGCCATTATTGATTGCGGCATGGTGGGACGTATTACGGTTGAGCGTAGAAATGAAATTGCCGATCTACTTTCAGCTTTAGTCTCGCGTGATGTTGCAAGTTTGCGAGACACCTTGATTTCATGGGCAGGCGATGTAGAAATTGACGAAGAAAAACTGTTTGCAGACGTCGATGAGTTTATTTGTAACTATGATAATGCGCCGATGCGACAAATTCGTTTTAGCCAAGTCCTCAATGAGTTGACCACCATCATGCGTGAAAATCGTTTAGCAGTGCCGCCAGACCTCACCATGTTATTTAAAGCCCTCATTACATTAGAAGGTTTGGGCCGACAGCTTGACCCCGATTTTCAAATCGTCAAACATTTAGCACCCTACGTTAAAAAAATTATTATTGACCGTTACATGCCTGCAAACTTGCTTAAAAAAGGGCATAGAAGCTCAACCAAGCTCATTAAAGCGTTAAGCGGATTACCGGGCGATGTGTCACAAGTGCTAAGAGAAGCAGCACGCGGAAAACTTAAGTTAAACCTAGACCTTAAACGTTTAGATCATTTTGGTCATCAGCTTGACCATAGTACTAACCGTTTAACCATTGCCATGATTACCGCAGCACTCATCGTCGGTTCATCAATTGTCATGACAGTGCAAGGTGGTCCTACCATGTTTGGCTTGCCTGCATTTGGATTTATGGGGTTTTTCTTAGCCTTTATTATTGGCTTAGTGTTGATGATTTCAATTTGGCGTTCAGGTAGAGATTAGTTAATACCTAAAATTGCTTGTCAATATTGGCGTTGAGCCACATTAAAAAAGGCAGCCTAGGCTGCCTTTTTGATAGTTGGTTGTTAATTAAACGTGTAATAACGGCACAATTAACAATGCCACAATATTAATAATTTTAATCAAGGGGTTTACCGCTGGGCCAGCCGTATCTTTGTATGGGTCGCCAACGGTATCACCAGTCACTGCTGCTTTATGCGCATCTGAGCCTTTACCGCCGTGGTTGCCATCTTCAATATACTTTTTAGCGTTATCCCAAGCACCACCACCTGTACACATTGAAATGGCTACAAATAAACCTGTAACAATTGTGCCCATGAGCAAGCCACCTAATGCAATTGGGCCAAGTAGTAAGCCAACCGCAATAGGCACTGCAACTGGTAACAGTGATGGCACCATCATTTCTTTAATAGCTGCAGTGGTGAGCATATCAACCGCTTTACCGTATTCTGGCTTAGCGGTGCCTTCCATAATGCCCTTAATATCTCTAAATTGACGGCGTACTTCCTCCACCACACTACCTGCCGCTCTGCCCACCGCTTCCATAGCCATGGCCGCAAATAAGAATGGAATGAGACCACCAATAAAGAGACCAATAATCACCATTGGGTCACTCAGATCAAATTTTACATCAATCCCTGCGCCAGATAATTTGTGGGTGTAATCGGCAAAAAGCACGAGTGCCGCCAAACCTGCAGAGCCGATGGCATAACCTTTGGTAACGGCTTTGGTCGTGTTGCCAACTGCGTCAAGTGGGTCAGTGACATCACGCACGCTACTCGGTAACTCAGCCATTTCTGCAATACCGCCAGCGTTGTCAGTAATTGGGCCGTAAGCATCCAGGGCTACGACAATACCGGCCATGCTGAGCATGGATGTCGCTGCTACAGCAATGCCGTATAAACCGCCTAAGTGAAACGCAGCCCAAATGGCTAAACACACTGAAAGTACTGGCCAAGCGGTAGATTTCATAGAGATACCAATACCCGCAATAATATTGGTGGCATGCCCAGTAGTAGAGGCTTGTGCAACATGTTTCACTGGTGCGTAGTCAGTACCTGTGTAGTACTCGGTAATCCAAACCAATGCCGCAGTTAATACAAGGCCAACAGCACATGTGCCAAATAATGCATTTGCACTTATATCGCCTAGACCTTCTGGGAAGAGTTGTTGTGTTACAAAGTAAAATGCGCCAAGTGACAGTAAACCAGCCACAGCCAAGCCTTTATATAGCGCTGGCATCACGTTTTTCATGCCTGGAGATGCTTTAACAAAGAAGCAACCGATGATAGAAGCTACAATTGACACCGCACCTAAAGCTAGCGGATAAATGACTGCATTTGTGCCGCCATGTGCCGCCATCAAGCCACCTAATACCATGGTGGCAATCAGTGTCACCGCATAAGTTTCAAATAAGTCAGCTGCCATGCCTGCGCAGTCCCCTACGTTGTCGCCTACGTTATCGGCAATCACTGCTGGGTTGCGTGGGTCATCTTCTGGAATACCCGCTTCTACCTTGCCTACTAAGTCAGCACCAACGTCAGCGCCTTTAGTAAAAATACCACCGCCTAAACGCGCAAAAATTGAAATAAGAGAAGAACCAAAGGCTAGGCCAATGAGTGGGTTAAGGTCTGTGGCGTTTTCTGCACCTAAAAACCAGTAAAAACCAGCTACGCCGAGTAACCCTAAGCCCACGACTAACATACCAGTAATTGCACCGCCTTTAAAAGCAACATCTAATGCTGGACCTATGCCGTTAGTTGCTGCTTGGGCTGTTCTGACGTTTGCTTTGACTGAAACATTCATGCCAATAAAGCCACATGCGCCAGAAAGCACAGCACCAATTACAAACCCGAGCGCGGTTTCTTTGCTTAAGAAGATGGCGATTAAAATAGCGAGTACCACGCCTACAATGGCAATGGTTTTATATTGGCGAGACAAATAAGCCGCCGCCCCTTGTTGAATGGCGCCAGCAATTTCTTGCATTCGCGCATTACCAGCGGGTAAGCCCGAAATCCATTTACTCATCACTGCGCCATATATTACGGCAAGAAAACCGCTTGCGATTGCTAACATCAAACCAGCAGACATCTACTTCTCCCTTACAAAAAAGATTGAAATAGGATGGCGAATGGACGACGATAATATTTAGATACTGAAAACATAGCGCTCTAAAAGCACTTGTTTTAGGTCGTCTTCACTCTACATCCCTTATTAAGGAACTCATGTAAAACATAAACCATTTAAATCAGAACATCTAAAACTTAAACAACATCTAACAGAAACAATTTAATCTTCAAACTGTGCATCAATAAGATTGTTCAGTGAATAAAAAATTTCTTGTAAGAATCTTACACCAGTTCTTATGCAATTGGTGCGCTGTAAATCAAAATCATCTATTTTTTAAAATAAACCATTAAAATTCTTTTGGATTACTTGTTTGTTCGGCTTGCTAAGCGTTCAAGTGACGCGCCAAGTGCAGAACCTGTCATTGACTCAGCTAGTTTTTTTAGGGCGTCAGCACCTTGTTCATCAATGATTCTATGAGGTTTTTTTACTGCAATCTTGTAAGATTTGACTTGCACAACAACGCGAATTGCAGTAACTTCTAGCCCTTGTTTTTGAAGTTGTGATAACAACGTCGGTAGTTGCATCTTGATTTTAGTAGCTACCGCTCCATTATCACAGTATATAGTGAGCCGCTTGTGTCGTACTTCGCCTGCTTGTGTATGCGTTCTCAGCTCAGCAGGAGCAATGCTTTGCCATGCTTTTTGCGCGATTAAAATGTGTTGAGTATGATTTGTTAAGTGGGCTAAATCACAATCGTTTGTAAAGTACTGGCTTAGCTTTAACATAGTCAAAAAGTAACCATTAATTTTAGGTTAGTAGATTTGAATATTATTCTAGTATCTAACACCATGGCTAAGGCCAAAACACTTACGGTATGGCATATCGTAGGGGTTTTGCTGGCTGTTGCTTTAGTTTCTGTGTTGGTAACCATGCTACTTATTGTGCCACAGGGTGAGGGGCAACAACAGGGGGTTAAGCGTCTATTGAGTTCGCCGCTTAATTTAGGCGCAAATTTCCCGCAAAAACATTTAGATGCTATGGCAATTCAACTTGGTGAAATTCAAGCTCGCATGATGCAGTTAGATGCACAAAGCAAACGCCTTTCTACTTTGGCTGGAGAAAACCCTGCAAAAAATACTAATCAAAAATCCCATACGCAACTTCCACCACCTAATACTGGCGGACCGCAAGTCAATGCTACTCCGTTTACTCAAGAAACCTTACAGCAACAAATTGATATTTTGAGCCGTGCTTTGGATGAAAAAACTGAATATCTAAGTGCGCTAGAAGTGAAACTCATTAACAAAAGTATGGAAAAAAGCATGATTCCAGACTATACCCCGCTAGATGGCGCTTATAATTCCTCTAGTTTTGGCTGGAGAGTAGACCCGTTCTCTGGACATAGTGCGTTTCATGAAGGCTTGGATTTTCCTGCCAATACGGGCACGCCAATTTATGCAGCTGCTGGAGGAGTAGTCACTACTGCCGAACAGACGGCGGCTTATGGTAAACTTGTCAAAATTGATCATGGTGATGGCTTTGAAACACGCTACGCGCATGCATCAAAGATTGTGGTGAAGGTAGGTGAAGTGGTAAAAAAAGGTCAAGTTGTAGCGCTGGTAGGTAGTACTGGGCGATCAACAGGGCCTCATTTGCACTTTGAAGTTCGTAGAGCGGGTGCGCCACTTGACCCTAGAAAATTTTTGGCAAGTCAGTAATGTTTTTAATTCATACAATATTCTTTAATCTTGGGGCTGGTATTACTAGCCCAACTATTCTATAGGTTCTGCATACGCAGAAAGTCGGTGTTATTTCATGTTATCCACAGTATTTAAGAAACTATTTGGCAGTCGTAACGACAGGCTAGTGAAGCAATATACGCAAAAGGTAAAAGCGATTAATGCGTTAGAGCCAGCCATGCAAGCGTTAACAGATGCGCAGTTGCGTGAAAAAACTGAAGCGTTTAAAGCACGTTTTCAACAAGGTGAAACACTAGAGCAGTTATTGCCAGAAGCCTTTGCAGTAGTACGTGAAGGTGGTAAACGTGCTTTGGGTATGCGTCACTTTGATGTGCAGTTGATTGGTGGCATGGTGCTGAATGCAGGCAAAATTGCTGAAATGCGCACTGGTGAAGGTAAAACTTTGGTGGCGACTTTGCCTGCATACTTAAATGCGCTGACCGGACAAGGCGTACATGTGATTACCGTGAACGATTACCTAGCTAAGCGTGACGCGGAGTGGATGGCTAAGCTGTATAACTTTTTGGGTTTAAGTGTAGGTATTAATCTCTCCCAGATGCAACATGATGCTAAGCAACAGGCCTATGCTGCTGATATTACTTACGGTACTAATAACGAGTTTGGTTTTGATTACTTACGTGACAACATGGTGTATCGCGCAGAAGAGCGCGTGCAACGTGGCTTAAGTTATGCGCTTGTAGATGAAGTTGACTCCATTTTAATTGATGAGGCCCGTACCCCATTAATTATCTCTGGACAAGCCGATGACAGCATTGACTTATATGGTCAGATTAATCAAGTGGCGAAAAAGTTAGTGCGTCAAAAAGAAGAAGAAGGTGAAGGCGATTTTTGGGTGGATGAAAAATCGCATCAAGTGGTACTTTCTGAAGCAGGACATGAGCATGCTGAAAACTTACTAACAGAAGCAGGTTTGTTAAGTGAAGGTGCAAGTTTATATGAAGCGGCAAGTATCACGTTGGTTCACCATCTTCATGCGTCTTTAAGAGCACAAAACCTGTTCCATCGCGACCAACATTATGTGGTGCGTGATGGTGAGATTGTGATTGTGGATGAGTTTACGGGTCGTATGATGCCAGGCAGACGATGGTCTGATGGTTTGCATCAAGCGGTTGAGGCCAAAGAGGGAGTGGCAATTCAAAAAGAAAACCAAACACTGGCCTCAATTACTTTCCAAAATTACTTCCGAATGTATAAAAAGCTGTCAGGCATGACAGGCACAGCAGATACGGAAGCCTATGAGTTTAACCAAATTTATGGTTTGGAGACCGTCGTCATCCCTACCCATCGTCCTATGCAACGTAAAGACCATATGGACAAAGTATACCGTACCTCTGCGGAGCGCTTTAATGCGGTGATTGAAGATATTCAAGACTGTACTAAGCGAGGACAGCCTGTGCTGGTGGGTACGACCTCAATCGAAAGTTCAGAATTGGTTTCAAAACTGCTCACGCAGGCAAAGCTAGAACATCAGGTATTAAACGCAAAACAGCACGAGCGTGAAGCGCATATAATTGTGCAAGCGGGTAGGCCAAGTGTCATCACTATTGCTACTAATATGGCGGGTCGTGGTACCGATATTGTACTGGGGGGTAATCCTGAGCCAGATATTGCGGCGGTTCACGCAGATACAGCTTTAACTGATGCAGAAAAAGAAACTAAGATTGCCAGCATTAAAGCCGAGTGGCAACAACGCCATGATGCAGTATTGGCGGCAGGTGGCTTGCATATTATTGGTACAGAACGTCATGAATCACGCCGTGTAGATAATCAATTGCGTGGCCGTGCTGGACGTCAGGGTGACCCTGGCTCAAGCCGCTTTTATCTATCGCTAGAAGATCAATTGTTACGTATTTTTGCCTCAGACCGCGTTTCTGCCATTATGGAAAAACTCAATATGCCAGAGGGTGAGGCTATTGAGCATCCTTGGGTAACGCGTGCTATTGAAAATGCGCAACGCAAGGTAGAGGGTCGTAACTTTGATATTCGTAAACAACTACTAGAGTTTGATGACGTGGCGAATGACCAACGTAAAGTCATTTACCAACAACGTAATGAACTGCTAGAAGCCACAGATGTTGCCGACACCATTGCAGCCATGCGTGAAGACGTCATCAATAGCTTGTTTGCATCGCATATTCCGCCAGGAAGTGTAGAAGAGCAGTGGGATGTAGCGGGCTTAGAAACCATGCTAAAAGCCGATTTAGGTATTGAAATGCCACTGCAAAAAATGCTGGAAGACAACCCAGATTTGCATGAGGAAACCTTACGTGAGCGGATTGTAGATGAAGCAAATAAACGTTATACAGAAAAAGAAGCTCAAGCAGGGGCTGAAAATCTACGACATTTTGAGCGTGCAGTGATGCTGCAACACCTTGATAACCATTGGCGTGAGCACTTGGCAGCTTTGGACCATTTACGTCAAGGCATCCATTTACGTTCATATGCGCAAAAGAATCCTAAACAAGAATACAAGCGTGAAGCGTTTGAATTGTTTGAAGGTTTGCTTAATACAGTTAAACAAGATGTCACGCGAATTACCATGCTGGTTCAAGTGCGAGATGAAGAAGACGTACAAGCGGTTGATAAACCAACAGAGCTTGAAAATATTCAATATCAGCATGCTAACTTTGGTGAAGAAGACGCACCAGAAGACGAAAGTTTGGCAATTCCTGAAGGCGTAAAAGTAGGCAGAAATGATCCTTGCCCTTGTGGTTCAGGCAAAAAATATAAACAATGCCATGGTAAGTTGAGTTAAGACATCATGAGCATCGAAGAAATCAAGTCCCCTTGTATCGGCGTATGCCAAATGAATGAGGAAACAGGTCAATGTTTAGGCTGTTTTCGCACCATTGATGAAATTAGAGAATGGTGGAACATGACAGATGGTGAACGCGATAGCGTCATGAAAACCTTAGATCAAAGACAAGAAGCCGCTTTTGAATAAATACGTGATAATAGTATTGCTGATGGTGGCTTTTACTAACACAAAAGCCGCTGATGGTTATGTTTCTGGGATTGGTAAGCAAACTTGTAGGCAAATTGGCCAAGCATTAAGCGATCAATCGCTATCGACAGAGGCGTTTTCAAACTGGGTGCAGGGCTATTTTTCTGGGGCTAATGTTGCCTATGGCGCACGTTCTAAGATTGGTGATGTGACAACTGGCAGCACTTTGTTTCCTGAAAAAATTACCGCTATGGTGTTGACGCAATGCCAAGCAAAACCAGATGAATTGTTAGCTAAGGTTGTGTACGACACTTATTTTCAATTACGCCAAGCAAATCAATAAATACCAATTTAAGTATTAACCCTGACAAAGGGCTTTTTTATATGCCCATATTGTGTTGAATAATATATTTGGCAATAAAGCCGATTAAACCAAAGCATAACGCAAGAAACAGCACAAAGGTACCAAATTTCCCCGCTTTGGATTTCCAGGCCAAATGCCCGACTATAAACACCATAAATAGCATAAAAAATGGCACGCCATAGCTCATGCCTAAGTCTGCAATTTGCGCCTCAGTGAGCCCAAAAATAGTACCTTGCATGCTATTGGCTATTTAATGCAGACAGCACGAACTTGCTTCATGTCGGTAATGCCTTGCAACACTTTCTCAATACCGTCTTGCTTGAGCGTGCGCATCCCATCCTCAAGTGCAGTGGCAAACATTTCAGCCACGCGGGCATGTTCTTGAATGTTTTTCTTAATTGCATCGGTACCTTCAAGTAGCTCATGTAAGCCAACGCGCCCTTTGTAACCTGTGTTGCTACATTTTTCACACCCAGTTGCTTTGTGGAGTGTAATTTGTCCTTTACTATCGCCAAAGCTTTTGAGCCATTGTTGATATACCGCTTTAAAGCTCCCCTCAGGGTCTTTTTTCCAGCTAGAGGTATTTTGTAACTCAAGGCAATACTCATTGAGCATCGCTTTGATTTCTTCAGGCGTTGGCGTGTAGGGTTTTTTGCAATCACATAGCCGTTTGGCAAGACGTTGTGCCAAAATGCCAAGCAAGGCATCAGAGAAGTTAAATGGATCCATACCCATATCCAGAAGACGTACAATCGATTCAGGTGCACTATTAGTATGTAAGGTAGCAAATACCAAGTGACCAGTGAGTGAGGCTTCAATACCTGTAGAGACCGTTTCTTTATCGCGCATTTCACCCACCATAATCACATCAGGGTCGGCACGTAAAAAAGCTTTCATGACGGTAGCAAAATCTAACCCTGCTTTTTTGTTCACTTGTACTTGGCGCAAGCCTTTTTGCGTAATTTCTACAGGGTCTTCAGCGGTCCATATTTTGGTTTCTGGGGTATTAATATAGCCTAGTGCAGAATGTAACGTGGTAGTTTTACCAGAGCCAGTTGGACCGCACACGAAAAATAGACCGTAGGGCTTGGCTACTAATTCTTTAAGTTTATTGAAGTTATGATTTGAAAGCCCAAGCTTTTCTAGTGGGATAGGTTTGCCACCTGCCAAAATACGCATGACCACATCCTCTACACCGCCTGCGGTTGGCACGGTAGCAACGCGCAACTCAATATCTAGAGGGCCAAATTTCTTAAATTTAATTTTGCCATCTTGTGGTTTTCTGCGCTCAGAAATATCCAAATCACACATAATTTTAATGCGTGCAATGAGCGAGTTTCTGTAACTAGGCGGCACTTCAATATAGTTAACCAAGGTACCATCTTTACGAAAACGAATTTCCGTTTTGCCTTTTTCTGGGTATGGCTCAATATGAATATCAGAAGCCCCTTGATTGTAGGCATCGACAATGATTTTATTCACCAGTTTTACCAACTCGTTATCAGCTGATGCTGAGACTTCATCCTCGCTAACGTTGCTGTTACTCAAGGCATCTTCATCGTCCATGGTGGATAAGATATCGCCAATTTCCCCCATACCGCTGGTGGCGCCGTAAAACTGGTTGACTGTGTTAATAAAGTCTTTTTGCAAGCACACGCGGTAACTAATTTTTGCGTGTTTGGGAAAAATCTGGCTAACAATGCGGCTAGTTTTAATTTTCTCAGGGTCGCTGGTGATGACAACTAGGCCATCCTCTCTGCTTTCGTCAATGGGTAGCCAACCGTTACTGATGACGTAATCTTGTTTTAAACTTTTAATTAAATCAGCTGGCTTAATTCTTTCTGGTTTAAATGGCTCATAAGGTACATTAAAAAAAACTGAAAGCGAGTGTCCGATGTGTTCAGGAGATACCTGAAAATCGTGTATTAGGGCGTCTTCAAGACTCATATTTTTCTTGCGTGCGGCACGTTGCGCGAGGGCAAGTTCATCCATTGAAATCACACCGTCTACCACGAGTTGATCAAACTTAGTTTTTACAGTAGCCATGACTGGCTGACGTTGATTAAAGGCAATGGCTAAGGTTTTAGATAGGTCGACCACCCCCTCTTCTAACATTTTAGGGAAAGGCAGGCCAGACAAGGCATTAATAATTTGTGCAACGCCCATCAACTTATGGTCATCCGCGCTAATAATCGGAAACACCAACATCTGCTTGGTTCTAAAGCCCGTTTTTTTATCGACTTCTTTTAAAAAACGAATCTCAGCACTATGTTTTTTGAGCTCCGCATCGTCATACACATCAGCAATATTGAGTATGGTTTTATTCAGTGCGACAAAGCCTGCAATGCTTTGTGCATTAATCGGCAGTTTTAACTCTTTGAACTCGTTAAGCCCAGTTTTTACTTTTGAAACAATCGATTGTTGGTCTTCACTCGTAGCGTAAATGGTAATGCGCTCGGCCTCAAATAAAGTGCAGATGTCCTGGCTCACTTCTAAAATAATTTCATCAATATTTCGCGTAGCATGAATTTTATTCGTCACCGCCTGCAGTTTTTTGCTAAACGCAAGCTTGGTGCTAATTTCTGCAACAGGGTTTTCTTGACTTGCTAAAGTTGGTTGAGCGGCCATGCAAAGTATCCCAGTATTATTTTAAATGTTAGCGCTATCACATAGTTTAAAGTCTACATGATTTTGAATTGAATGCGTTAGAATTAGGGTTTCTTATAGTGTTAAAAGGTTAAGTGATGCCAGTTAATTTGTCTAAACCGGAAACCAGTAGTTTATTGCCTGTTAAGGGTGTGACATTAGGTTACGCACAGGCGCATATTCGTAAACCCAATCGTAAAGATATGCTGGTCATTCAACTTGCTTCGGGCAGCCGTGTTGCCGGCGTGTTTACGCAAAATCGCTTTTGCGCAGCACCAGTGACACTATGTAAGCAACATTTAGCGTCTGGCAAAGAAATACGCGCTTTGGTGGTGAATACGGGCAATGCCAATGCAGGTACAGGTGAAGAAGGCTTGCAACGTGCTGGTCAAACTTGCCAAGCATTGGCAAACTTAATGGGCATTGAAACAGAGCAAGTACTACCGTTTTCAACGGGGGTGATTTTAGAGCCACTACCAGTAGATAGGGTGATTGCGGGTTTGCCAGCATGTATTAGCAACTTAAAGGCTGATAACTGGCTAAATGCAGCTGAAGCCATTATGACCACAGACATTGTGGCAAAAGGTTATTCAAAACAAATTCAATTGTCGGGTAAAACAGTCACCATCACGGGTATTTCAAAAGGCTCAGGCATGATACACCCCAATATGGCGACCATGCTGGGCTACGTGGCAACTGATGCGGCCATTAGCCAGTCGGCGCTTGAAAATATCATTCACTATGCGGTAAATCGCTCATTTAACTGTATTACTGTGGATGGCGATACCTCCACCAATGACTCGTTGATTATGATGGCGACTGGTCAAGCGGAGAATGCAGAAATTACAGCGGATAGTGCTGATTTTGTAGTCATGCGTGATGCGCTCACCGAAATTGCTATATTGCTAGCGCAAGCCATTGTGCGCGATGGCGAGGGCGCAACCAAATTTATGACAGTAACAGTACAAGGCGGAAAAGATGAAGCTGAATGCCGTAAAGTGGCTTATGCCATTGCCCATTCCCCACTCATTAAAACCGCCTTTTTTGCCTCTGACCCAAACCTAGGCAGAATTTTAGCTGCCATTGGCTATGCGGGTATTCAAGACTTAGATGTTAATGCGCTTAAACTCTATTTGGGTGATGTGCTGGTGGCTGAAAATGGCGGCAGAGCCCATGCTTACAAAGAAGAGCAAGGTGCTGCGATTATGAAAGAAGCTGAGATTTTAGTGCGTGTTGAGCTGGCAAGAGGCAATGCTGATGTGACCATTTGGACTTGCGATTTTTCATATGATTACGTGAAAATTAATGCGGATTACAGAAGTTAATGGCTGACATTAATGATCTCATTGCGCGCGCGGAACACTTACTCATAGGGTTAGAGAAGCTTTATCTTCAAGATAAAATATTACCTGATTGGACAGCATTGGCTTGGCGGTGGCAGCAGCAAGGGGCACAAGGGCATTTGCAGGCGGTAACGCACCCGCACAATATTGCGCTTAATGATATTCAAAATATTGATGTGCAAAAAGCAGAGATTGTGCGTAATACGCGTCAGTTTTTGCAAAAATTTCCTGCCAATCATGTATTGCTTACAGGGTCACGAGGTACAGGAAAATCGTCATTAGTGAAAGCATTGCTCACTGCATTTGCAAAAGAGGGCTTAAGACTGGTGGAGGTGGATAAACAAGATTTAGTGCATTTGCCAGATATTGTGGCTTTGCTAAGAGACCGCCCCGAGCGATTTATTGTGTTTTGCGATGATTTGTCTTTTGAGTATGCTGAGCCAGGCTATAAGGCGCTGAAAGTGGTATTGGACGGCACTCTGGCGGCAACTTCGGATAATGTGTTGGTGTATGCCACTTCAAATCGTAAACATTTAATGCCTGAAAGCATGTCAGAAAATTTAGAAACGCAGTACGTGGGTGAGGAAATTAGACCCGGCGATACCTCTGAGGAAAAGAATGCCTTGGCAGAGCGTTTTGGTTTGTGGCTCTCTTTTTATCCGTTTACGCAAGATGAGTATTTGGGCATTGTGCGTTATTGGTTGCAACATTTTGGTATTGCAACGCTAAACAATCAAGCCCAACAGGCGGCTTTGCAGTTTTCTATTAAGCGCGGTTCACGCAGTGGGCGCGTGGCGTTTCAATTTGCCAAAGATTTTGCGGGTAGCCAACAACTCCATCCATGAATTCCCCCGATTTTAACACCCAAGCGGTAACGCATGCTGCGGTAGCAGTGCTGGTGCGAGAAGACGGTCAAGTACTCATGGGGCAACGCCCTGAGGGCAAGGCATGGGCGGGTTGGTGGGAGTTTCCGGGCGGTAAAGTTGAGGCGGGTGAATTACCAATTGAAGCGCTGGTGCGAGAATTACAAGAGGAGTTGGGTATTGCTGTTGAGCAAGCTTATCCATGGCTTACCCGTCAATTTGATTACCCCGAAAAAACCGTAAAACTGCACTTTTATATGGTACGTGCATGGCACGGTGAGCCTTACGGTAAAGAGGGGCAACTGTTGTTGTGGCAACAGCCAAATGCCGTCGAAGTGTCCCCTGTTTTACCTGCAAATGAGCCTATTTTAAAAGCATTGCAGCTTCCTTATGTGTATGCCGCTACTAATATGGTAAGTATTGGCGAAACCTTGTTCTTTGCGCATTTAAATCTTGCCCTAAATAATGGCTTGCGACTAATTCAAGTACATGAGCCTACATTAGATGCTGTTGCCTTAAAAACTTTTGCAGAGCGTGTTGTGCAGTGTGCAAGACCTTATGCTGCAAAAGTACTGATATATCGCGATATTGCTTTAGCACAAGCTGTGGGTGCAGATGGCGTGCATCTACAAACTGAACAACTAATGTCATTAACAACTCGCCCTAAAGTTTCATGGTGTATTGCTACATGTCATCATGCTGAGCATATGGCACATGCCGCCATGCTAGGTTTGGACGGGGTAGTGTTTGCAGCGGCAAAGCAGCCTGTGTCAGACTGGGCTAATTTTTCAAGCATGATTAAAGGTAATACCATACCTGTGTATGCCGATGTTGGTATTGATGTAGATTTTTTAGACACCGCATGGCAAGCAGGCGCGCATGGTATAGCAACAACAATAGCGGCGTTAAAATGAAAAACGGTTTAACAATCCTGTTAGTAGGGACCTTTTTGATGATGTCCTGTTCGCAAAAGCCAGCGCTTAATGAGATTAAACTAAATTGCCCAAACCTATTATCAGGTTGCACACACACGCCATTTACAGTGAGTTTTAACCAAACGCCAAGCGTACTTAAACCATTTAAGGTGCGTGCTCACTTTCCCCAAGCAAACCAAGTTGCTGCGGATGTGGTGATGCAGGGTATGGCAATGGGTTTGAATCGTTATCAGTTTAAGTCTGTAGGGCAAGATGTTTTTGAAGCAACGATTGTCTTGCCTGTTTGCGTGCAAGGCCGTTCCGACTGGGTGATGCATCTAGAAGTTAAACGTGATGATGAAATATTTCGGTATCAATTACCATTTAACAGTCAATAAATTAATCAGCACTTGCCTTAATAGGTACTGATATGGTTTGTGTAGTTAATTTTCCAGAGGCATCTTTAAAGGTGAGTGTAATGGAAGTAGACTCGCCTGCTGTTAAAGGTTTTTTTAAATCAAAAAGCATTAGATGAAAGCCACCAGGAGCCAATTTGTAGGGTTCGCCCGCTTTCAGTGCAAGGCTTTCAAGCATGTCCATCTCCATCACGCCATCTTTCATGGTCATGCTGTGAATTTCCATACTTCCAGCACTGTCACTGGCGACTTTAATTAATGTGGTATCAACGGGGCTAGTCAGTGTCATATAAGCAGCCCCCACCTCTTGCCCTGGTGCAGTTGCACGAGCCCATGCATCAGTAATGGATACTTCTGAAGATTGTTGCCCACAAGCCACTAGAGCGCAACTGATTAACAGCAATATGGAAATATATAGACGTTTCATGGCTTATCTTTTGCTTGAATATAGTTAAATTAGATGAGATCTTCGGGTGTAATCGCTTTGGGAATTCGGTAGCCCTCTGTCGCCCATTCACCTAAATCAATCAGGCTACATTTTTCACTACAAAATGGGCGAAATGGATTATCAACGCTGTAGGGACTTTTAGCTTTGCAATTTGGGCAGGTCACCCAACTAGGTTTTTTTGTGGTTTCGATTTCTTGCGCCATAAAATTCAGGCTTTAAAGTGAGCAAAGTGTAAACGAGAACTCAATGTCTGAGTCTATCGCTTTTGGTTTTGCCGCTAAATCTAGGGCAAAAAAGCGTAAATTGAGTGCATATTTATTAGCACTCACCTCAGGAAAGCAAGTGCTGTCTTCTGGCAATTCAATTTTAAGCATTTGTGCAGGTTTGCTATTACCCAACATTTGCTGAAACGCACCATTAGGCGCAGTAATTTTTACTGCATTTCCGCTACCGCGCAAAATATGCAAAATAATACGAATTGCATGATGAATGGGCAGTAATGGCGTAAGCCAAGTATTTAAATCAGCGGCACGTCGCGATGGCAAAAACCCAAGCCAGTAATGATAAGAGGGGACATCAAACTCACAAACACCACCAGGAATTCCCGCACGTTGTTTAATGCTCATCAACCAATCATTGTCTCTTAATACTTGCCCAAGTTTGCTGGCATCTGTTCTTAATGCAGTTGAAACTGTTTCAATTTCGCTAATAATTTGGGCGAGTAAACTTTCTGAAATGGATGGGTTGCCACGTAGATTACCCATTAATATTTTTTGACGGTCTAGTTCTTGAAGCAGGTCTGTTTTGAGTTCAGCACGATCAATGACGTCTAAAATCTGAAAGATATAAATGAGTGCCGAATGGTGATTAAACTCATGATCTTTTTGAGTGTGATGCAATACTTTGACAAACAAGTCCTCCAAACGTAAAAACGTTCGGATGCGCTCATTAAATGGATATTCGTAGCTAGGCACGGACTATTTTTGCTGAGACAGCTTTTATCATAAGTTTTAGTTAGCGCAGATTATGAAATTAATTCGCTAACTATGCAAGTATATTAAAATTTTTTTATTATATTCACTAATTTTCTCACGCAAATTTGCTAAGTCACTATCGTTTAAAATGACATCATCCGCGTTTTGTATTCTCTGCATTCGTGGTGTTTGTTGTTGAATAATTGCCTTGACTTGCGCTTCTGTCATTTGGCTTCTTGCCATTACGCGGCTAATTTGCATGTCTTCTGGGCAGTCAATCACCAAAGTGCGGTCTACAATCTGACGATACCGATTGCTTTCAAATAGTAAGGGCACAGCCAATACTTGATACGCCAATGCTTTGTTTTGTTTGCTATTATTTTCTAACGCGGTAAGCGCTTCGGAAAAAATTGCAGGGTGCAAAATAGACTCAAGAGTTGCTTTGGCTTGTGGTTCTTGAAAGATTTTCTCACGCAATGCGGCGCGGTCTAAACTGCCATCTGCACGCTTAAATTGGCTACCAAGTGCTGTATATATATCGGCCAAAATGGGGTGGTTGTTTGCTGTCAGTTGATGTGAAATGACATCAACATCAACAACAGATACCCCTAGCGCCTCAAACAATTTGGTTGCTTCAGATTTGCCTGAGCCAATGCCACCTGTTAAGCCAACCACAAACATATTAGGTGAGATAAAAACGTGATAGCTCAGCGCCAAAAAATAGTGCAGCAATACCACCGAGGGCTAAATATGGCCCAAACGGAATGCCTACATTTCTGCCGTGTTTTGCAAAAACAATAAGTCCGATACCAATAATTGAACCCACAACAGACGATAACAGAATGACAGCAGGAATTAATTGCCAGCCAAACCAAGCGCCAATAGCGGCCAGTAATTTAAAATCGCCGTAACCCATCCCCTCTTTACCTGTGACTATTTTAAATAACCAAAATACCGCCCATAAAATAAAGTAACCAGCCATGGCACCAATCACAGCAGACTGTAAGTCAGTAAACACATTACTCAAATTAAACAGCAAGCCCAACCAAACGAGCGGTAAGGTAAGGTCGTCAGGTAATAATTGTGTGTCGGCATCAATAAAAGTAAGCGCAATCAACACGTAGGTGAAAATTAAAGCGCCAAATGCTTGGGCGGTATAGCCAAATTTCCATGCAATTAAGCCAGAAAGCAAGCCAGTTAAGGCCTCGATTAATGGATAGCGAATGCTTATAGGGGTTTTACAGGATGAGCATTTGCCGCGTAAAAAAAGATAACTAAACACAGGAATATTTTCTAAAGCGGTAATCATGTGACCACATTTTGGACAGGCTGAACGTGGTTTTGATAGGGTATATGGTGTTTCTTCAGGGGGTTCTTTGCCTTGTAGTTCAGCACAATTTCGATGCCACTCGCGTTCCATCATGATGGGAAGGCGATGGATAACGACATTTAAAAAACTGCCTATCATCAAACCAAATAAAACGGTTACCACAATATATATGCTGGGCATGGTTTGAAGTACTTGAGAGGCGTTGACTAAAAAATCAGGCATGATTTAAGTTCTATTAAATTTAAGAAATTGCATCATCCCACTATTTCTAGGGTAATGGCAAGATGTGTGAAATAACAACGCTAAAATTGGCGTTCTACTGCAAATTCAGCAAGTAATTTTAACGCCTGTAAGTGAGGGCTCGGAGGCAAGTGAGCAATGGCCGCAAAGGCTTGGGAGGCTTCTTGTTGGGCAAGTGCTTTAACGCTTTCAAGCGCTTTGGTTGCCTTAACCGCGCTTAATACTTCAGGCAGTACATCGATACCACCTTGTTGAATGGCATGACGAATAATCTCTCGTTGCTCAGGTGTACCTTTACGCATTGCAATGAGTAATGGCATGGTAGGCTTGCCTTCTGCTAAGTCATCCCCTAGATTTTTACCAATGGACTCGCTAGAGCCACTCAGGTCTAGCACATCATCAATAAGTTGAAAAGCGATGCCTAAACGCATGCCGTACTCTGCCATGGCTTGTTCATCATGTACGCTAGCATTGCAAATAATTGCACCCAAACGCGTGGCTGCTTCAAACAGTTTTGCCGTTTTGTGATGAATGACTTTTAAATAATCTGCATCGCTAATGTCTGCATTATGAATATTCAATAATTGCAATACTTCACCTTCAGCAATCACATTAGTTGCTTCGGCTAGAACGTCCATGACACGCATGTTCTGAATACTGACCATCATTTGAAATGCTCGCGAGTAAACAAAGTCACCCACTAAAACGCTCGCGGCATTACCAAACATGGTGTTGGCTGTAGCACGTCCCCTTCTTAAGGCAGATTCATCTACAACGTCATCATGTAATAAAGTGGCGGTATGAATAAATTCAACTATAGCTGCCAATTGGTGATGTTGCGATGTGACTTGCCCAAATGCACCCGCAGACAATAACACTAAAGCAGGTCTCAGGCGTTTTCCGCCGCTGTTTACGATATAATCGGCAATCTGATTCACTAATGTGACTTCAGAATGAAGTGATGACCGAATCACTTGGTTCACTGCCTGCATATCGGCAGCAATACATGATTGAATTTGATCTAAAGACAATTGAATTACCTATTTAATGACAATTATTTTAACACAGGGTAGGTCTGGTTAAATACGGTAAAGAAAAATCAAAGAAAAATACACTGTTTGGTTTGCACTACTCATAAATATTGGATATAATGCTCGGCTTATTTGAAAGCGCCAAAGTAGCGAGGCTTAATATGTACGCAGTAATTAAAACGGGTGGCAAGCAATATCGTGTAGCCCCAGGTCAAAGAATTAAAGTTGAAAAATTATTAGGTGACGTTGGTAGCAGCGTTACTTTAGATAAAGTGTTGGTGATGGCTGATGGTGAGAATGTCACTATTGGTGCGCCATTGGTAGATGGCGCTTCAGTAACTGCAACCGTGTTGTCACATGGTCGTGGTGATAAAGTAACAATCTTCAAAATGCGTCGTCGTAAACACTATCGCAAATCACAAGGTCATCGTCAAAGTTACACAGAAATTCAAATTGGCGATTTTGGCAGTGCAACAACTGCAAAAAAACCTGCTGCTAAAAAAGCTAAAGCAGCTGATAAGGAGTAATCATGGCACATAAAAAAGCTGGCGGTAGTTCACGTAACGGTCGCGACTCACAGGCAAAACGTTTAGGCGTTAAAGCATTTGGTGAAACAATAGTATCTGCAGGTAGCATTATTGTGCGTCAACGCGGTACTAAAATGCACGCAGGTGAAAATGTGGGCATGGGCAAAGACCACACTTTATTTGCAAAAGTAGACGGTAAAGTCACGTTCTGCATTAAAGGTGCTTTAAAACGCCAATTAGTTAATATCGTTCCAGTTTAATTTAATCTGGTTCGCAAGAAGCCCTGTCTTAATGATAGGGCTTTTTTGTTTTTAGCTTAAATACATTAGAATGGTTAAGTATTCTGGCCATAATGCAAGGTACGCATCAAAGCGATAAGCTTAAACACTGGGTTGATGATGAAATTTATAGATGAAGCAACAATCAAGGTATACGCAGGCGACGGCGGTAACGGTGTTGCTACGTTTCGCCGAGAAAAATATGAGCCTATGGGCGGCCCCAATGGTGGTGATGGCGGCCGTGGTGGCTCTATTTATGCGGTTGCAGATAGAAACATCAATACCTTAGTGGATTATCGTTATACCCGAGTTTTTCGTGCGCAACGTGGCGAAAACGGCCGTGGCTCTGATTGCTATGGCGCTGCTGGTGATGACATGGTACTGCGAGTACCTGTTGGTACAGTGATTTCAGACAAAGCCACCGAGCAAATTGTCGCTGACTTAGCCGTAGATGGCGACAAAGTGCTATTAGCCAAAGGCGGTGCAAATGGCTTGGGCAATATTCACTTTAAGTCTAGTATTAATCGTGCCCCACGCCAGTGCACTAAAGGTGAGCCAGGTGAGGAGTTTGAGCTTTACTTGGAGCTTAAAGTGTTAGCTGATGTTGGCTTGCTTGGCATGCCAAATGCAGGTAAATCAACATTTATACGCTCAGTATCAGCGGCAAAACCTAAAGTAGCAGACTACCCTTTTACCACGTTACACCCCAATTTGGGCGTAGTGCGCGTTGATACAAACCGCAGTTTTGTCATTGCTGATGTGCCTGGTCTAATTGAGGGCGCTGCCGAAGGCGCAGGCCTTGGACATCAGTTTTTACGCCATCTCACCAGAACACGTTTATTGTTGCACCTTGTTGATTTAGCCCCTTTTGATGAAGCAGTTGACCCTGTAGCAGAGGCCAAAGCCATTGTGCAGGAGCTTAAAAAATATGATGATGAGCTCTACAATAAGCCCAGATGGCTAGTGCTAAATAAAATTGATATGCTGGAAAATTCAGCTGAACGCGTGAAAGCATTTGTTAAAGCGTTTGGTTGGAAAGATAAAGTGTTTGCGATTTCTGCCATTAGCAATATAGGTACGCAAGCGCTTACTTACGCCATTATGGAACATCTTGAAGCCGTGCGTCAGCAAGAAGATGAGGCAGAAGCAGAGCGTTTACAAGCCTTAAAAGTGGAGCGAGCACGTATTTTGGCGCAAAAACAAAAAATGGAACAAGAAGCGGTAGAGGCAAAAAGACTCAAAGCGCTAGAAGAATATCAATATGACAAGTTCAATCCTACAGAATAGCCAATGCTTGGTGATTAAAGTAGGGTCTAGCCTTGTGACAAACAATGGTGAGGGCCTAGACCAAGCGGCAATAGGCGCTTGGGCTAACCAAATTGCGGCCTTAGTTAACATTGGCAAACGCGTGGTGTTAGTGTCAAGTGGTGCGGTAGCAGAGGGTATGCAACGTTTGGGCTGGAAAAAACGACCAACTGCAGTGCATGAATTGCAGGCCGCAGCTGCAGTGGGGCAAATGGGTTTGGTGCAAATGTATGAAACATGCTTTGCAAAACATCAATTGCACACGGCACAATTACTGCTGACTCATGACGATTTAGTAGATAGAAAACGCTATTTAAATGCGCGTACCACTTTAACCACCTTACTAGATTTAAATGTGATTCCTATCATTAATGAAAATGATACGGTAGTGACAGATGAAATACGTTTTGGCGATAATGACACTTTGGGCGCGTTGGTAGCCAATTTAATTGAGGCTGATGCTTTGGTGATTTTGACAGATCAAGCTGGCTTATATACGGCTGACCCACGTAAAAACCCTGAGGCACAATTTGTACATGAAGCTATAGCGGGTGATTTGGCACTAGAAACAATGGCAGGTGGCGCAGGCAGTAACGTGGGAACAGGCGGTATGCTTACCAAAATATTGGCTGCCAAACGTGCGGCAAAAAGCGGTGCACATACTATCATTGCCTCTGGGCGAGAAACCAATGTATTAGTGCGGCTTGCAGAGGGTGAGTTAATAGGTACACACTTGCGAGCAACACAAATGAAAGTGATGGCTAAGAAGCAATGGATGGCTGATCATTTGCGCGTGCAGGGTAAGGTTGTGTTGGATGATGGCGCGGTGAAGGTGTTAATGCAAGATGGTAAAAGTTTGCTGCCGATTGGCGTGACTGCAGTTGAAGGGCAATTTGAGCGCGGAGATGTGATTGCTTGCGTCGATAGTGTAGGGAAAGAAATTGCACGTGGTTTGGTCAATTATTCAGCCAGCGAAACGAGCAAAATAAAACGTCAGCCAAGTACTGAAATTGCCAATATTTTAGGCTATGTGGACGAATTAGAACTGATACACAGAGATAATTTAGTATTGCTTTAGGAATATTAAGTTTTGGCGCAGTCTAACTTTTAAGTTAAGAGTAGCAGCCAAAGCCACAATCTGGTGTTGCTTTAAATAAAATAACCTTAGAAAGGTTTTATCAATGACAAATCAAAAAGCGCAAGTTGCCATTATTATGGGCTCAGACAGTGATTGGCCCGTGATGCGTCATGCGGCACAGATGCTTGCTGATTTCGGTGTCGCTTATGAAGCCAAAGTAGTGTCAGCGCATCGAACCCCTGATTTAATGTTTAAATTTGCCGAAGAAGCCTGCGCAAATGGGTTTCAGGTGATTATTGCAGGTGCTGGCGGTGCTGCTCATTTACCAGGTATGGTGGCGGCAAAAACCACACTTCCGGTGTTGGGTGTGCCAGTGCCTTCTAAACATTTGCAAGGGCAAGATTCTTTACTTTCCATCGTGCAAATGCCTAAAGGTATTCCGGTGGCTACATTTGCCATCGGTGATGCAGGGGCAGCGAATGCAGGCTTATTTGCCATTTCAATATTGGCTAATCAAAACGAGACATTGCGCCAAAAACTGGATGATTTCCGTTTGGCGCAAGCGAATAAAGTTCACAATATGCAATTATCGGAGCAGCCGTGAGTTCTAAACAAATCTTACCGCCCGCGATGTTGGGCATGCTTGGTGGTGGCCAACTTGGTCGTTTTTTTGTGATTGCAGCGCATGAAATGGGCTACAAAGTGACTGTGTTAGACCCAGATAAAAACAGCCCTGCAGGCATGTTGGCCGATGTGCATATTTGTGCCGCGTTTGATGACCAAGCAGCATTAGAAGACATGGCGTTAACCTGTGCAGCCATTAGTACAGAATTTGAAAATGTACCAGCCGCAACGCTTGAATATTTAGCCAATAAAACCACAGTGCATCCATCAGCCAGTGCAGTTGCGATTGCACAACATCGCGTGAGTGAAAAACAATTTATCCGCGATAAAGGGCTACCTGTTGCACCATTTGTGGTGATTAACACTGAGGCTGATATTCCTGTCGATGGTAATGATGTTTACCCTGCAATACTTAAAGTAGCGCGCTTTGGATACGATGGCAAAGGCCAAGCTCGAGTCAAAAATCAGGCCGAAGCTGTGGCCGCATTTGCCAGTTTCAAACAAGAACAATGCGTGCTAGAGAAAATGTTGAGCCTAGATTATGAAGTTTCAGTGGTGTTGGCACGTGCTGAAAACGGACGTGTGGTGGCTTTCCCAACTGCAGAAAATAGCCATCTTAACGGTATTTTAGATGTGAGTATTGTACCTGCACGCGCACCAGAGGCCATTCATGAGCAAGCCCACGCTTATGCGATACATATTGCAGAGCAGCTTGATTATGTAGGTGTTTTGGGCGTGGAATTTTTTGTGAGTGATGGCCAGTTGTTAGTCAATGAAATGGCACCACGCCCACATAATTCAGGACATTACACTATTGATGCTTGTGTCACCAATCAATTTGAACAACAAGTACGTGCGCTTACAGGCCTGCCATTGGGCGACGCTAGAATGCATAGCTACGCGGTGATGGTTAATATTCTGGGAGACGTTTGGAAAGATGGCGCAGAACCCCAGTGGAATAAAGCGTTTGCACACCCTGAGTTAAAATTGCATTTGTATGGCAAGCACGAAGCGCGTAAAGGCAGAAAAATGGGGCATTTTACAGCGCTTGGTAAAGTAGAAGAAACTGTAGTGGCGCAAGCCATGCAAGCAAGACGTGAGTTAGGTATTGGTGAAAACGAATTGTTTTAGTCTGCGATAGCCACAAAAAAACCGAACTTAACGTTCGGTTTTTTTATTACCAAAATTAAATGAAATTACATATTGGCAATGATTTCATCGCCAAATTGTGCAGAGCCAACTTGTGTAGCGCCTTCCATTTGTGACGAAAAGTCGATAGTTACACGTTTGCTTGCAATGGCTTTGCCCACGCCTGCTAGGACTAAATCAGCAGCTTCAACCCAACCCATATGACGTAGCATCATTTCAGCAGATAATATTAATGAGCTTGGGTTAGCCATGTCTTTACCTGCAATTTTAGGTGCTGTGCCGTGGGTCGCTTCAAACATCGCCACAGTGTCACTCAAGTTAGCACCAGGGGCAATGCCAATACCACCCACTTGTGCGGCCAATGCATCACTCATGTAGTCACCGTTTAAGTTAAGCGCAGCCACCACATCATAATCAGCGGGGTGCAGTAAAATTTCTTGCAAGAAAGCATCGGCAATACAGTCTTTAATCACAATGCCGTTGGGCAGTTTGCACCAAGGACCACCATCAATAGGTACCGCGCCAAATTCTTCTTTGGCCAGCTCGTAGCCCCAATCCCTAAAGCCACCTTCGGTGTACTTCATGATATTGCCTTTGTGGGTGATGGTGACAGATTTACGGTTATTATCTATCGCATATTGAATGGCTTTGCGAATCAGGCGTTTGCTACCATCTATAGATACAGGCTTGATACCAATTGCTGAAGCCTCTGGGAAGCGGATTTTTTTACGCACGCCCATATCGCTTAAAAAGGCGATGACCTTTTTAACTTCATCACTGCCTGCGGCCCATTCAATACCAGCATAAATGTCTTCTGTATTTTCACGGAAAATCACCATATCGGTTTTTTCAGGGTGTTTGACGGGACTAGGCACGCCAGTGAAATATTGAATTGGACGTAAACATACATATAAATCAAGCTCTTGCCGTAATGTGACATTAAGCGAGCGAATACCTCCACCTACAGGTGTAGTCAGTGGGCCTTTGATAGAAATGACATATTCTTTAAGTGCCTTCATGGTTTCATCAGAAAGCCAAACTTCTTTTCCATCTGCATCTTTATTATAGATTTTGGTAGACTTCTCGCCCGCATACACTTCCATCCAAGAGATTTTGCGTTGACCGCCATAGGCTTTGTTAACAGCAGCATCCACCACTTTAATCATCGGTGGTGTAATATCAATACCAATACCGTCACCCTCAATAAATGGGATAATCGGGGTATCTGGCACATTAAGGGTATTATCAGCATTAACAGTAATTTTTGTGCCTGAGCTTGGGATTTTAATTTTTGAAGCCATTACATCGTTCCTAACATGATTATTTTGTTCAATAAGCCATTTAATGTGGTCTGTCAGTTTAGTCCGCATGAGAAACATGCTACGTTAAAAGACTTTATCGCTATTCCCAATGTGTATGCAGCCGGAAGACTGGACACTGATTCTGAGGGCTTGCTTATTTTAACCGATGATGGCACTTTACAACATCGTTTAAGTCATCCAAAGCATAAAGAAATTAAAACCTATTGGGTACAAGTAGAAGGTGCCCCTACACAAGCAGATTTAATGCCACTTTTAACAGGTGTGGATTTGGGGGATTTTATGACCCAACCTGCGCAAGTGCGGCTGATGGACGAGCCAGCAGATTTATGGGCACGCAACCCACCTATACGAGAACGTAAAGCGATACCAACGACTTGGTTGGAAATTAAAATCAGTGAAGGTAAAAACCGCCAAGTAAGGCGTATGACAGCGCATATAGGCTTTCCAACCTTGCGTTTAATTCGATATGCTATAGGCAATTACAACTTGGATGGAATTTTGCTTGGTGAGTACAAGCAAATTGATAGTAAAGGAAACAGATGAAACCAGTCGTGGTGTTTCGCCATGCGCGCACTGAGGGTGCGGGTTATTTAGGCACTTTTTTGGAGCAACATGGTATTCCATGGTGCGAAGTGCGTATTGATTTAGGTGAGGCAATGCCTATTTCAGCACAGGCATATAGTGGCCTCGTGTTTATGGGTGGCCCCATGAGTGTGAATGATGACTTACCTTGGATTGCCTCAGCGTTGGCGCTGATTCGTGAAGCAGTAGCGCATAATATTCCTGTACTTGGACATTGCTTGGGTGGGCAGTTGATGAGTAAAGCACTGGGCGGTGTAGTGAGTGCAAACCCAGTCAAAGAAATCGGTTGGGGTGTGGTGCATGTGACGCAAAATGATGAGGCAAAAAAATGGTTTGGCGCGCTTGAGTCATTTAATAGTTTTCATTGGCACGGTGAAACCTTTACCTTGCCAGAGGGTGCAACTCATTTGCTTGCGAGTGCGTATTGTCAGAATCAAGCTTGGGCGATGGGTCAGCATCTGGCATTTCAATGTCATGTAGAAATGACGGCTGATATGGTGCGAGTATGGTGCGAAACAGGGGCAGAAGAGTTGCATGCCTCTCAAGCAAGCCCTGCGGTGCAACCAGCAGCAATCATGCAAGAAACCCTAGACTTGCACATTTTCTTTCTGAATAAAGTGGCCAAACAGGTCTATACACAGTGGATAAGTGGCTTAAAGCATAGCTAAGTGCACAAGCAGTGCCTTGTGGTAAACTTATGGGGTTTTCAAGTTTAAGAGATTACTCATGTCAGGCAACACCATTGGTACTTTATTTACACTCACTTCTTTTGGTGAATCGCACGGGCCTGCTATTGGCGGTGTAGTCGATGGTTGCCCGCCTGGTTTAGAATTGTCTGCGGCAGATTTGCAAGTTGATTTAGATAGACGTAAGCCAGGTACATCGCGCCATGTGACACAACGCGCCGAAGCGGATGAAGTGGAAATTTTGTCAGGGGTGTTTGAGGGTAAAACCACGGGTCACCCCATAGGATTACTGATTCGTAATACTGATCAGCGTAGTCAAGACTATAGCAAAATCATGAATACGTTTCGTCCAGGGCATGCCGATTATACTTACCAACAAAAATACGGTATTCGTGACTATCGTGGTGGTGGTCGCTCAAGCGCGCGTGAAACTGCGGTACGCGTGGCTGCAGGTGCGATTGCTAAAAAGTGGCTTAAACAAAAGTATGGCATCCAGATTCGTGGCTATTTAAGTCAATTGGGTGAGATTGACATTCCTTTTGTTAGTTGGGATGCGTTAAGCCAACAAGGCAATATGTTGTTTTCACCCAACTTGGAAATTATTCCTAAGTTAGAAGCTTATCTTGATAGCATACGTGCAGAACGTGATTCAGTTGGCGCTAAAATCACAGTGGTTGCAGACCATGTACCGGTTGGGTTAGGCGAGCCAATTTTCGATAGACTAGATGCCGAAATTGCCTACGCGATGATGGGGATTAACGCTGTAAAAGGCGTTGAGATAGGCGATGGGTTTGCCACGGTTGCGCAACGTGGTAGTGAACATTGTGATGAATTAACACCAAAAGGATTTGCGACAAATCATGCTGGCGGTATTCTTGGCGGTATTTCAAGTGGTCAAGAAATTCGAGTGAATGTTGCATTTAAACCTACTTCTAGCATTCCACAAGAGCGTCATTCAATCGACAAAAACGGAAACGCAGTAATGATGCAAACGACAGGTCGCCATGACCCATGTGTAGGCATACGCGCAACCCCCATTGTAGAAGCGATGCTAGCCTTGGTGTTAATGGACCATGCCTTACGCCATCGTGGACAAAATGCCGATGTCGTATCTAGCACCCCTACTATTTAATTACCAATTTGCTTAAAAGCTTGAACGTTGAGTCATCACCTCTATTTTAGGCTTTCTCGCTTTTACTTTGTCTATTACTTTTTTGTAGGGGCTTTTGTCCCCTACTGGGGTTTATATCTGCAATCAGAACAGTTCTCAGCTGCTGATATTGGCATTCTGATGTCTTTATTTCAAATTAGCCGTATTTTTGCCCCCAACTTTTGGGGTTGGCTGGCAGACCATACCGCTAAACGCGCAGTTTGGATTCGGTTAACAGCATTGTTGGGGCTCATTGGGTTTGCTGCAGTATTTTGGGCGCATGGGTTTTTTTGGATGTTTTTGGTAATGGCTGCGCTTAGTTTATTTACTAGTTCAACTTTGCCTTTGGCTGAATCTTTAACGTTGGCACATTTAGCCACAACTTCAACAGGTCATTACAGTCGAATTCGCATGTGGGGTTCATTGGGCTTTATTGTAGCAGCCGTGATTTTGGGCTTTATGATAGATGTTGCGGGCATTGCAAGTTTGTTGTGGTTTTTATTGGCAGTGCAAGTTGCGCTATTTGCACTATCTTTTACGCTGCCAGAGCCGCACGTGCCCCCACATGAAACAGACCATTTTTCTGTATGGAAAATCATTCAGCAACCTGCTGTATTAGCCTTATTGATTGGTTGTTCATGCATGGTCACAGCGCATGGCGTGCTGTACAACTTTTATTCAATCTATCTTGCTGAGCATGGCTACAGTAAAGGCATGATAGGCCTACTATGGGCAGTGGGTGTGATTTGTGAGATTGTAATCTTTATGCTAATGCCCAAATTAATGTCACGGTTTAGCCTAAAAACAATCATGTTAGTTAGTTTGGTGTTAGCGGTAATACGTTTTAGCATGATAGGCATAGCCGTTGATAATGTATGGCTATTGATACTTGCGCAAAGCTTGCATGCTGCAACTTTTGGCAGTTTTCATGCTGCTTCAGTAGAAGTGGTTACCCAGTTTTTTAATGGGCGGCATCAAGCTAAAGGGCAAGCTATTTATAACAGCGTTGCCTATGGCGTTGGCGGAACCGTGGGCGGTTTGCTAGGAGGTTATGCCTTACAGTATTGGGGTGGTGCGATGACTTTTTCTTTGGCCGCTATGTTTCCACTCATAGGATTTGTTGTGATAGCATTTGGCTTAAAACTCAGCGATAGACCCCATACAAAAGGAATGTTTGGATGAAGCGTTATTTATTTACTGCCCTAGTAAGCCCGTGGTTATTGGCTTCCAACGCACTTGCTGATGTGAGCGTGAATGTGGTGGGGTTATTTAATGGTAAAGCGGTGGTGATTATTAATGGCAGTAAACCAACCACTTTGGCGGTAGGAAAATCTTTTGATGGCGTAAAACTGATTTCTGCAGATAGCAAAACAGCCACCTTTTTAGTGGAAGGCAAACAAAAAACCTTGGGTATGGGACAAGCGGTATCTGTTGCCAGTGCACAAAGCAGTGCAAATAGTAGCGTGAATTTGTATGCAAATTCACAAGGTCACTTTTTGGGGGATATGCAAATTAATGGCGCTACGCTCAAATTTTTAGTGGATACAGGGGCAACCACGATTGCGATTAACAGTGGTGATGCTAAATACGCCAATATTGATTACAAACGTGGTGAGCAAGTACAAATGTCAACAGCTAATGGCTTGGTCATTGGTTATCGTATTCATCTTAACACCATTAAAATTGGTGGAATCGTCATGAATCAGGTGGAAGCAACGGTGTTAGAAGGCGGTTTTCCGCAAGTCGTGTTGTTAGGTATGTCGGTGCTTAATCGCATGGATATCAAGCGAGATAACGCTATTATGACGCTTACCAAGAAGTTTTAACAAAAAAGGCCGCTCATTGCGGCCTTTTAATTAACGCTTTTTGCGCTTATCTTTTTCAATTAGTGCATATGCGCTGTGATTGTGAATGCTTTCAAAGTTCTCTGATTCAACAATAAACATATCAATACGTTTTTCATCGTTTAACTTTGCCGCAACATCACGTACCATGTCTTCTACAAATTTAGGGTTGTCATAGGCACGCTCAGTTACATATTTTTCATCTGGGCGTTTGAGTAAACCGTAAAGCTGACAAGAAGCTTGTTCTTCTACAAGACCAATAATGTCTTCCACCCAAATAAAATCATTAATCAGCGCAGTAACTGTTACGTGTGAGCGTTGGTTATGTGCACCGTAATCAGAGATTTTTTTGGAGCAAGGGCACAGGCTGGTCACAGGGACTAATACTTTAACAGTGATGTCAAATTGTCCTTTTTTAATTTCACCAATAAAGCTGACTTCATAATCGAGCAAGCTTTGCACGCCAGAAACAGGGGCTGCTTTGTTAATAAAATAAGGAAAACGCATTTCAACGTAGCCAGATTCTGCTTCAAGACGTTTAACCATCTCACGTAAAATAGTCTCAAACGACTCAATTGAAATTTCACGCTCATTCATGTTGAGAATCTCAACAAAGCGTGACATATGTGTACCTTTAAAGTTATGTGGCAAATGCACATACATATCAAACATAGCAACAGTATGTTGCACACCGCCTGTTTTGTCTTTGACTTTAACTGGATGGCGAATAGACTTAATGCCAACTTTATCAATGGCTAAGTGACGCACATCGGGGGTGTTTTGAACATCCTCAATTGAGGCAGGTATAGTTGGCTGATTCATAGAGATTCCAGTTTAAAGCTAATAGTTGAGTATACTACTAGGTTATTAGTTCCGCTAGTTTTTTTTCAATGGCATGTTGAATACCATCAGCATCTAGACCACATTCTGCCAACATAGTTTCATGTACGCCATGCTCAATAAAAGTATCGGGTAAGCCTAAGCAAAGCGTGTTTACTTTGCTAGAAATACTGGTTAAATATTCTAATACTGCACTGCCAGCGCCACCCATTAAAGCGTTTTCTTCAATAGTCACAATTAAGTCATGGGTGCTTGCAAGTGAGTCAATAAGCGTTGTATCGAGTGGCTTAATAAAGCGCATATTAGCGACGCTTGCATCAAATTGCTCAGCTGCCAGTAGTGCGGGTGCGAGCATACTACCAAACGCAAGAATCGCAACTTTTTGCTTATGTGTACTTGCTGTGGTTCTTACTATCTCACCCTTGCCAAGTGGAAGTTGAGTCATTTGCGCGGAGATAGGTTTACCTGTTCCGCTTCCACGTGGGTATCGCACTGCGCTTGGACCATGATGCAAATAAGCGGTATACAGCATTTGTCGGCACTCATTTTCATTGGCAGGTGCCATGATTAACATATTGGGAATGCAACGTAAAAAACTAATATCAAAACTGCCCGCATGGGTTGGGCCATCTGCTCCCACAATACCAGCACGGTCTATGGCAAACATGACTGGTAGATTTTGCAGTGCAATATCATGGATTAATTGGTCATAGGCGCGTTGTAAAAAGGTTGAGTAGATAGCAACTACGGGTTTTAAGCCATCGCATGCCATGCCCGCAGCAAAAGTTAGTGCATGTTGCTCAGCAATACCAACATCAAAATAACGCTCAGGATATTGTTCGGCAAATGCATTGAGTCCAGAACCTTCACACATGGCGGGCGTAATGCCAATCAGTCGCTCATCTTGAGCTGCCATGTCTACCAACCAATCACTAAACACTTGGGTGTAGGTTTTTTTTTGGCTGGTAGCGAGTGCATCACCGTTGCTTGGGTCAAACTTACCTACACCATGAAACTTGCAGGGATTATCTTCAGCAGGTTGAAAGCCTCGGCCTTTTTGGGTAATCACATGTAAAAACTGTGGCCCTTGTAAGTCTTTAATATTGCTAAGCGTCGTGGTCAGCGTGTTAAGGTCATGACCGTCTATAGGGCCAATATAATTAAAGCCAAATTCTTCAAACAACGTACTTGGGGTGACCATCCCTTTCATATGTTCTTCTGCACGTTTGGCAAACTCTAATACGGGTGGAACAACGCCAAGAACCCCTTTACCAGAACGTTTAAACTGGCTATACAATTTACCAGAAAGTAATTTTGCTAAATAATGGTTGAGTGCGCCAACGTTGTTTGAAATCGACATATCGTTGTCGTTTAAAATAACTAATAAGTTGGCATCCATCGCGCCCGCATTATTAAGGGCTTCAAACGCCATGCCAGCAGTCATTGCGCCGTCGCCAATGATGGCAACTGAGCGTCTTTCTGAGCCTGTTTTTTGGGCAGCGATAGCCATGCCTAAAGCGGCAGAAATAGAAGTACTTGAATGCCCAGTACCAAAGGTGTCAAATTCACTCTCACTTCGCCGAGGAAAACCTGCAATCCCCTTAGGCTTGCGCAAGCCTGCCATCGCTTCTCGCCTGCCAGTTAAGATTTTATGTGGGTAAGTTTGGTGACCTACATCCCAAACTAAACGATCATCAGGCGTGTTAAAAACATAGTGCAAGGCAATGGTGAGTTCAACTACACCAAGATTTGATGCTAGGTGTCCACCCGTTTGTGCAACGCTATCTATTAAAAAAGCCCGTAACTCGCTTGCTAATTGTGACAGCTGTTTACGCTCTAGTAGCCGCAGTTGCTCTGGTGTGTGGATGGTCTCAAGTAAAGAATACATATCGTTATTATAAATGAGGCTGGACAAATAATTGCAGCCTTAATGTTTACGGGCAGTAATAAAGTCGGCTAATTGTACTAAGCGCTTTGCTTTTTCACCATAAACAGTCAATTCTTCTATCGCATTTTGGTGTAGTTCTTCAGCCAGCGATTTGGCGCGACTTAAGCCAAGAATGGTGACATAAGTAGGTTTATTACTTAGCGCATCTTTACCTGCAGTTTTGCCAAGCGTTGTAGTATCGGCTTCTGTATCTAAAATGTCATCGACAACCTGAAAAGCGAGACCAATATGCTTAGCAAAATGGTCAACCGCTTTTATTTTATCTGCATCAGCTTGTTCACCACAGTATGCGCCCAAAAGCACAGCGGCTCGAATGAGTGCCCCCGTTTTATGAATATGCATAAATTCGAGTTCAGATTGCGTTAATTGTTTACCAACGCTCGCCAAGTCAATGGCTTGTCCGCCTGCCATACCGCGCGAGCCGCTGGCAACTGCCAAAGTATGCGTCATGTTAAGTTTTACTTGTGGGCTAAGGGCTAACAAGTCGTCACTTAACAATTGAAAGGCCAAGGTTTGCAGTGCATCACCAACGAGTAAAGCGGTGGCATCGTCATATTGCTTGTGGCAAGAAGGTTTGCCACGTCGTAAGTCATCGTCGTCCATACATGGCATATCATCATGCACAAGCGAGTATGCATGAATCAATTCTACAGCGGCTGCGGCGCTATCTACATGAGCAGGGTTGGCATTACATAGCTCACCTGCTGCATGGGCTAATAACGCACGCACGCGTTTGCCACCACCAAGAACTGCATATCGCATTGCTTCATGCAGACGTTCAGGCGAAATGTGTATGTTCGGCAAAAAATGGTCTAAGGCAAATTCGGTTCGACTTTGGATACTGGTTGCCCAAGTGTTAAATTCACTCATCAGTAAAACGCTCCAATTGATTTGAAGCGTTTAGAAGACTGACTTGTTGCTCAATATTGGCTAATGATTGTTGGCAATGTTGTATTAATGCAGTACCACGCTTAAATGCATCCAATGATTGCTCAAGTGCAAGCTCACCAGACTCCATTTGTGTAACCAGTTGTTCAAGCGCTTTAAGCGCTTCTTCAAAACTGGTGTTTGCTAAAGATTGATTCATGTTGGCTCGATTCGAAAAACGGAGACGTGGTTTTTAAAAAGATGCTAATTGTAAAGTTCTCGTAAGAAATAGTCGAATATCATTAATCTCTTCATCACATACACTGTGCGCCATGGCATAGGTTTTCCAATCAATGCGGTAACCGTTCTCCTCAAGCGATTTTGCGCTTAATTGTGCTGTTTCAAGCGAAATAATCTGATCAAAAGTCCCATGCGCCATAAAAATAGGAATGTGTTGATTTTCAATGGTTTTTTCTTGCTTTAATAATGGACGTAACGGCAGGTATGTCGACAGCGCAAGTATCCCAGCCAGTGAAGTAGGATAACGCAAGGCGGTGTGTAACGCCATGGCGCCCCCCTGAGAAAACCCAGCGAGTAGAATCCTATCTGCGCTAATGCCAGCTGCAAGCTCATCTGCAATTAGCGCATCAATCTGACTTTGCATCGCTTTAATGCCCATTTCATCTTGGGGGCTATTGCCACCAAGACCAATAATATCGTACCAAGCTCGCATTTCATAACCATTATTGAGGGTGACTGGTCGATAAGGCGCATGTGGCAAAATAAATCTCACTTGGGGTAAATTGAGCGCATGCACAACGGGCTCAAAATCATGACCATCTGCACCCAAGCCATGCATCCAAATCACAGAAGCAAGCGGTTGTTTTGTAGGGTTAATAATAATTTTTTCTAACATAAACGAGACATTTTTCTAAAATAGCGTAGTATTTTGCCATGAAGTCCCAAAAAAACGCACTTAAATATACTAAACTAGCTATTAAAAAAATAAAAAATGCGATATGCTTCAAATAGTAAGCGTTAAAACTTAATTTAATTTAGATAAAAACTCTTATAACAATACACAATGAATCTATTGCAACTACTACTAAAGCATGGCGTTAGAGCGGCACTCAGTTTACTGCTGATGTTGGTACTCATTATTTATGCAAGTGGATGGTTGCCTATCAATTTTATTCATCGCTTTGAAAACTTCACTTACGACACGCGTTTAAATCTCACGATGCCTAATACGCAAGATGATCGTATTGTTATTGTCGATATTGATGAAAAAAGCTTGCAAGCAGAAGGTCGCTGGCCATGGTCTAGAGACAAGCTTGCCATGCTCATGAATAAACTATTTGATGATTACAAAATTCATGTTGTAGGCTATGACGTGGTGTTTGCAGAAAAAGATGAAAGCTCTGGGCTTAAAAATCTTGAAGCACTAGCTAAAGGGCCGCTGAATGGTAATGCCGACTTTGCTGCTGCGTTAGAAGAAATAAAACCCAAACTAAATTACGACCAAATCTTTGCGGATAGTTTGAAAAATAGAAATGTAGTACTAGGTTATTATTTTGGGGATGAGAAACTATCTAGTGTTGGTATGTTGCCAGCACCAGCCTTTATTGGCGGCAGTTTTAAAGGCAAAAGTATTGAATTTAAGGAGAGCGTAAGTTACGGCGCTAATCTTGAAATATTGCAAAAAAGTGCTTTGAGCGCAGGCCATTTTAACCCTGACCCAGATGTGGATGGGATTACTAGAAGAGTTTCTGCACTTATCGAACATAAAGATAACTATTATGAAGCCTTATCTTTGGCGGTGGCTCGTGTGGCAATGGGGGTGCCTAAATTAGAAGCTGGTTATGCAAAAACCGGGACTGGTAAAGAGTATTCTGGCTTAGAGTGGTTAAAACTTGGCGCGAGACGTATCCCTGTTGATAAAAATGTAGCTTTGCTTATTCCATTTAGAGGTGTACAAAAAAGCTTTCCATATATTTCTGCTACTGACGTGCTTTCAGGTAAAGCATCAAAAGAACTGTTGAATGGCAAAATTGTTTTAATTGGTGCAACAGCCCCAGGACTTAATGATTTAAGGGCTGCTCCAGTAGAAAACATATATCCAGGGGTAGAAATGCATGCCAATGTGATAGCGGGTATTTTAGATAACAATATTAAAGAACGCCCAGCCTATACTTTGGGCGCAGAAGTAGTGATGCTATTTTTAGTGGGCATGTTGCTTTCTCTTTTGTTGCCAGTGCTAAGCCCAAAATGGGCAACAATCCTTACATTCTGTACATTAGGGATTGTATTAATATTTAACCTAGTGGTATGGCAGTTTGCCAACTTGGTATTGCCGTTAGCCTCATTGTTAATTCTTATTGGTGGAATTTATCTGCTCAATATGTCTTACGGCTTTTTTGTTGAATCACGCAGTAAACGTCAATTGGCGGGCTTATTTGGACAATATATTCCGCCTGAGTTGGTTAGTGAAATGGTAGAAAAGGGCGAAGATGACTTTAGCCTTGAGGGTGAAAATCGTGAAATGACCATTATGTTTTCAGATGTGCGCGGATTTACCACGATTTCTGAAGGCCTGGATCCTAAAGAACTGTCACAATTGATGAATGAATTTTTAACGCCCATGACGCATGTGATTCATCATAATCGCGGTACTATTGATAAATATATGGGTGATGCCATTATGGCGTTTTGGGGCGCTCCCATGCGTGACAATGATCATGCCAAAAACGCCATGAAAGCCGGCATGGAAATGCAAAAAAGTTTGGCTGAACTCAATGAAAAATTTAAACAAAAAGGTTGGCCAGAACTAAAAATCGGCATTGGCTTAAATACTGGTGACATGACTGTGGGTAACATGGGTTCAGAATTTAGAACAGCTTATACAGTGATGGGTGATACTGTGAACTTGGGCTCACGTTTAGAAAGCTTGACCAAAGGCTACGGTGTGTTCATGATGGTAAGTGAATTTACCAAAGATAAAGTGCCAGATTATCTTTACAGAGAACTAGACATTGTACGCGTTAAAGGTAAAGATGAGCCTGTGGCAATTTTCGAACCGATTTGTGAGATTGGTCAAGAAGATAAAGCCACAAAAGATGAGCTCAAACTATATAGAGAAGCGTTAAAATTATTTAGAAGCCAAAATTGGGATTTAGCTGAAATTCAGTTTCTCAATTTACAAAAAATGCAGCCAACGCGTTATCTGTATAAAATGTATGTTGAGCGCATCGCGCATTATAGAAAAGTGCCACCTCCAGCAGATTGGGATGGCGTGTATACGCATGAAACGAAATAACAGTATGGAACCTTTGTGATGCAGTTAAAAGTGCTCGGCTGTAGTGGCGGTATTGGAGGTCATCTAAGAACAACATCGTTCTTGCTAGATGACGATATTTTAATTGATGCAGGCACTGGTGTCTCTGACTTATCTATTGAGCAATTAATAGCGATTAACCACATTTTTATCACCCACGCGCACTTAGATCATATTGCTTGTTTACCGCTGTTAATTGACACCGTCATGGGAATGCGTCCGCATCCGGTGACATTACATGCAACTAAAGAAACATTATCAGTATTAAAAAATCATATATTTAATTGGAAAATCTGGCCTGATTTTAATCAGATTCCAAATGCTGAGTCACCTTTCTTGTTGTATCAAGAACTTAATTTGGGTGAAACTTTTAGCTTAAACGGAATGACAATTCGCCCAGTACCTGCCAACCATGTGGTGCCATCAGTGGGATACTTAATAGACAGTGGAAAAAATAGCTTGGTATTTACAGGCGACACAACAACATGTGATGCGCTTTGGCCAGAGCTCAATAAGGTCAGTAATTTAAAATATTTGATTATTGAAACTGCGTTTAGTAATGCAGAAGCTGAGCTTGCTAAAGTTTCTAAACATTTATGTCCGAGCATGCTCGTGCAAGAGCTAGCAAAGTTGAACAAAACAGTTGAAGTATTCATTACCCACCTTAAACCAGGTGAAGGTGAAATGATTATGCAAGAAATTGAGCAAAGTCTTATTGCAATCAAACCCAAGGCACTGCAACAAGCCGACCTCTTTAGTTTCTAATTTTCATGACGCAAGAAACCAATTATTTAAGCCATTTAGAGCCTATCTTAAGGCTGTCTCCAAGCCGCTTAAAAGAGTTAGCTAGTTTAAGTTTTATTGAAAAAGTCAGCAAAAATCTAGACCCATTTAGAATGAATGTTACTAAATCGGCGCAGGCTCTATATTTGTTAAAGGGAGACTTGGGTCTAGTTTTTGAAGACAAAAGTAAAAAAGTACTCAAAGCAGGAACGAGTGCCGCGCGTCATCCTGTAGGGGCGGGTAAACTAAAACTTATCAGTACCGTCGCACTCACAGAAGTTGAAATTGTAAGAATAGATTTAGATTTGCTCGATATTATGATGACTTGGGATCAACTCTCAGGTAACAATAATGAAAAAACCAGCTCACAAAAAAATCAACCACAAACCGCAAATTCATTATTAGAAGCTAATCCAACAAATACTAACACTTCAGCATTTAGTGCTAACAATCTGCAATCTGGCGCTTTTAGTCGTCTTCCGCCAGCCAACATACAAGAAATGTTTAGACGTATGCAGTTAATCGATGTGAATGCAGGGCAGGTCATTATCACCCAAGGGGCTGAAGGCGATTACTACTATCTGATTGAACAAGGGGTGGCAGAAGTTAGTCGCGTTAATAACTTTAATGAGCCACCAGTGATATTGGCTGAGCTCAACAAAGGGCAAAGTTTTGGACAAGAAGCGCTGGTATCCGATAATAAACGCAACGCTACAGTGAGAATGAAAACGGAGGGTAAGCTATACAGGCTTAACAAAAAAGACTTTGTTGAGTTACTTAAAGCACCTCTTATCAATGACCTCAATTACCAAGAAGCATGCGCCAAAAAAGATGCCATTTGGCTAGATGTTCGATTTGAGTCAGAGTATAACTTTGAGCATTTACCTCAAGCTATTAACGCACCGTTAAATCAAATTCGAAGTTTTGCAGAAACGTTAGACAAAACTAAAGAATATATTTTGTACTGCCAAACGGGTAGAAGAAGCTCAGCCGCTGCATTTACCTTAATAGAATTAGGCTTTAAAGTATATGTACTAGCTGGCGGTACTAGGGCGGCTAATATCCTTTGAGGTTTTGCATGGCGCGCTCGGCGGGAGTCGAACCCACGACCTTCAGCTTCGGAAACTGACACTCTATCCAACTGAGCTACGAGCGCGTTCAAAATTTCCTCGTAATTATAACATTGAGGGTATCCCTTGTCCTTTTGAATGGCTGAACTTAGCGGTATAATCTTGTCTTAATCTATTTATTTTTGGAACGAGTTTGCTATGTCTGCTGAACATCACGATTTACCAAAAACTACAGTGCCTGAAGTTGCAAAAGCCATACTAGGCGCTTTGATTGCACCGACCATTGTTTTAACTTTGGTCGCTAAGTATTTATTAACTATTGATGCGGGGCACGATGTTGCTGCAGTTGATGATGAAGCAGCGATTGCCGCGCGTATTGCACCAGTTGCACAAGTGGTGGTTGCAGATGTTGCGAGTGGACCACACGTTGATAAAAGTGGTGAGGAAGTCTACCAAGCAGTATGTTTGGCTTGTCATGATTCAGGAGCGCTTGGGTCGCCAAAATTGGGTGATAAAGGTGCATGGTCTCCGCGTATTGCACAAGGTTATGAAACCTTAATTAAGCATGCGATAGAGGGTATTAGAAGTATGCCTGCGCGGGGAGGTAACCCAGATTTAACGGATGGTGAAATTGCAAACGCCGTGGCATATATGGCAAATAAAGCAGGCGCAAACTTTAAACCACCTGTTGCGAGTGCAAGTGCCCCTGCCGTCGATGTTGCAACATCTGCAACAACTGAAGCACCTAAAGCAGAAGTAGCACCTGCTGTGCCAGCGGCTGTGACAGTAGCTAAAACTGAGCCAGTAGTAGAGAAAGTTGCAGCTGCACCGGTTGAAACCCCAGCAGAAGCAAAAGTAGCGGGAAAATCTGGAGAAGAAGTTTTTAACGGGGTATGTATGGCTTGTCACTCTGCAGGTTTAATGGGCGCACCTAAACCTGGCGATAACGCTGCATGGGCGCCACGCATTGCGCAAGGTTATGATACCTTGGTACAACATGCAGTTAAAGGTATTCGTATGATGCCTGCTAAAGGCGGTAATGCAGCATTGTCTGACGACGAGGTGGCTGCCGCAGTGAAATATATGGCAAATAAATCTGGCGCAAGCTTTTAATTAAATGCATATTAATTTGATACCAGCCCTGTTTATGCTCGGCTGGTATTTTTTTGGCTGAATCTTTGATGAGTACTTATGCAATTGGAGATGTGCAGGGGTGTTACCACTCATTGATGCATTTATTAAATCATATTGATTTCAATCCATCACAAGATAGGTTGTGGTTTGTTGGGGATTTGATTAATCGTGGTAGCGGCTCTTTAGAAGTATTGCGTTGGATAGTTGCCAATCAAGATCACGTGCAGGTGGTGTTGGGTAATCATGATTTGCATGCTTTAGTGGTGGCTGAAGGTTTTGTTAAGGCACATCGCAGTGATACTTTAGGTGATTTGCTATCAGCCCCAGATGCCAAACAATTACTTACATGGTTAAGACATCAACCCTTATTGCATTTAGAACATGGTGTGTTGATGGTGCATGCAGGATTATTGCCGCAGTGGACAGAGAAGCAGGCGCATGCATTGGCGCAAGAAGTAGAGGCTGCATTGCAAGGAAACGATTATCAAACCTTTTTAGCCAATATGTATGGAAATCAGCCTGATACATGGCAAGATGACCTACAAGGATGGGATAGATTGCGTGTGATCACCAATGCCATGACAAGACTACGTATTTGCTCAAGTGGCGGTGCGATGGATTTTAAATATAAGGGCACGGTGGATAATATACCTAAAGATTTAATGCCATGGTTTGCTGTGAAAAACCGTGCCAGCAAGGATACGCCTATTATTTTTGGTCATTGGTCTGCACTTGGGCTTAGGCACACTGATAATGTGTTTGCATTGGATACAGGCTGTTTGTGGAATGGTAAATTAACTGCCATGCGTATAGAAGATAAGGCCGTTTTTCAGGTGGCATGCAATGCACAAGACAACCCTATTAATATTAATTTTGCAGACTAGTAGCTCAATTTAGATTTAATGCACTTTCAATTTGTTGCTGTACTAATTGCGTAAGAGTGCGTCTGTCATAACCACCACTTTTAATTTTGGGTAAATAATGGAGTTGCACCGTAGGTTTTTGCAATGACATGATGGCCCAAATAGAACCAATAAGCGTAGTATCATCAGCAAATGCCATTTGAATATTGGGTTTGCCATCAAGCTTAGGATAGCTAATAGCGACTGGCCACACTTCCGCATCAGCATCAATCGCTGATTGCATTAAGCTACCTTTAAAGGGCATGATTTTTGTGCCATCTGTGGTCGTGCCTTCAGGAAAAAAACACATGCAATCACCAGCTTTTAAGCTCAGCAAGGCGGTGTTGACCACCATGCCTACTCCTTGTTTTTTCTCTCGTTCTATAAAAAGTGTATTGGCTTTTTCTGCAAACCAGCCAAATATAGGCCAGCTTTTAATTTCAGATTTACCAATAAAACGTATGGTACGCACACAGTTCATGGCATGAATATCCATCCATGAAATATGGTTAGCCACAAACATTGCGCTTTTAGTTTCCCAATTGGGTGGGTTGCCTAGGATGCGACGCTCAACATTGAGTAAATTAAGTACGTGCTGACACCATGCTTGAATAATGCGGTCACGCCGAAGGGGCGAGGCTGAAGGCATAATAAAAGTAGCTATCAATACCCCTTTGAGTACATGAATAATCAGACGCATCAACCTAAAGACGCGCACTAGATATGAAGAAGGTACAGGTTCCAAATTGGCTCGGAAGAGTTAAATAATAAGCATTAGCATACTGCAAACTTAACCCATTTCAACAAGTTTTTTTACATCAAGCAGACTATCTAAAGAAATGAGAGGCGTAGCGTGCGTTGATACGTGAGAGTGGCAACATAATGAGCATATCTGCGGTATTGAAGTCAGGGTCCCATGCGGGTTCACCGCAAATATAAGCACCTAGACGTAAATAGCCTTTAATCAAGGGAGGGCATGTCACTGGCGTATCATTTTTTAAAGCATCCAATGGCAGTGGGCAGTGAGGAAACACACGGTACTCAGCAGGAGCTAAATGAGATTGTAGTTGCGTGTAAAGGTTGGCGGCGCTATGCCCTCCATCTGCCATGCTAATACTGCCACAACCTATCATATACTCGTAATTATGCATTTGCATGTACTTAGCAAGCCCAGCCCATAACATGGTGATTGTGCCGCCATTGCGATAATCCGCATGTACACAAGCCCTACCAACCTCAACGGTAGAGTCAAGCAAATGGCTGAGTCTTGTAATATCAAACTCGCCAGAAGCATAATAGCCACCTGCTTCACTGGCCATGACAGGATTCAGAATGCGATAAGTACCTACAACGCGATTTGTTGATTGGTCTCTGATTAGTAAGTGGTCACAAAACGGGTCAAATCCATCAATATCTAGCCCATTTTTACTGGTAATATTTGCGCCCATTTCTTCAGCAAACACTTTGTAACGTAAGCGTTGAGCTTCCATCACTTCATTTGGGTTACGGGCAAAACTAAAAGCTAACTGATGACGTTCTTTGCTTTGATGCGTTGCGTGCAAATTCGCTAACATAAAGGTTTCCTAAGCGTTTATTTAATGCATGTGTAACTTTAGGAAAACGATATGACAAATTCATTGCAGAAGTTTGAAGCTTCTGTGACGAAGCTTCAAAAATCAATATGTAATTAACTTATGTAATTAACTTAGGATTTGACTTACTTTAATGACTTACTCGGGTTGTGCCGC
>CAYXGE010000001.1:1162-7404 GCA_964464435.1 uncultured Methylophilaceae bacterium | reverse complement strand
TATGTAATTAACTTAGGATTTGACTTACTTTAATGACTTACTCGGGTTGTGCCGCCACTTTCAATAAGGCGAACTGAGTCTCCGGGCTTAAACTCTTCGTCAGCTTCTTGCACAATAGCCACCAAAGCGCCAGAATCGAGTTTAACCGTAAGCTCATAGCCATCCTTACGCGTAAGACCTTCTTCAGCCGCTGCACCAGCTATACCGCCTACTACTGCCCCAACAACTGCAGCTACTGCCGAGCCTTTGCCATGACCAACTGAGCTACCTGCTACACCGCCAACAGCGGCACCTGCTGCAGAACCAATCGGCGTTTTAGTGCCTTCAATTTGGACGGTACGCACACTTTCAATAACCCCCATTTTAACTGTTTGCACTTTACGCGCTTCATCTCTGCTATAAACGCTACCAGAGTTTGAGCTTGCACAAGCCGTTAATAAAATACTGATACATACGATAAATAGGGTGCTGAATGAACGCATCATAACCTCTCTCTAAATTAAAGTGCTTCACCAAAAATGGCTTCAATTGCAGCTTTACTTGGCGTGTGGTTTTGGCCACCACGGTGAGCAATTTTAATTGAGCCCATGGTTGCCGCTAATTTGCCGCATTTATCCCACGCCCAACCTTGACTCATGCCATATAGTAAACCAGCACGGTAAGCATCACCACAACCAGTTGGATCAACTACTGCACTTGCTTTAACGCACGGCACTTCATAACGTTGACCATCGGCATAAATATGCGAGCCATTTGCGCCGAGTGTTACGATTAAGGCTTTGACTTTGCCTGCTATCTCTTGCAGTGATTGACCAGTTTTTTCTTGTAACAACTGTGCCTCATAATCATTGACAGCCACATAGTCAGCTAATTCAATAAAATGCAATAACTCTTCGCCATTAAACATAGGCATGCCTTGGCCAGGATCAAATAAAAACGGAATACCTGCTTCATGGCATTCACGGGCATGTTGAAACATACCATCTCTACCATCCGGTGCAATAATCGCAAGACTGACGTTTTGCGTATCTTTTACACTATTTTGATGTGACTCATTCATTGCACCAGGGTGAAACGCTGTAATTTGGTTATCATCTAAATCGGTTGTAATAAACGCTTGTGCTGTGTAGCTACCCGCGATGGTTTTAATATGTTGCGTGTTCAAACCTAACGAAGCTAGGCGTGTGTGATAGCCAGCAAAATCATCACCAACAGTAGCCATGATCAATGGCTTTCCCTGCAGTAGCTGTAAATTGTAAGCAATATTACCAGCTGTGCCACCAAACTCTTTTCGCATTTCAGGTACTAAAAAACCTACGTTAAGCATATGAATTTTGTCGGGCAATATATGTTTTTTGAATTGATCAGGAAACACCATAATGGTGTCAAAAGCGAGCGAGCCACAGATTAAAGTTTGCATAATGAATTTTTTGAAGGTTAAAAAATGGTTATTCTACACCGTAGTCAAAAATGAAATGACAGATGGCGTAAGAGATTATTTTTTGTTGGCGCTATCGATTAATATTTTTGCGGCTTTTTTGGCGTATTTAATTGTGCCAGACCCACGTTTCATTTGCTCGGCCTGCACCGCACCTTCAATTAGCATGGAAAGTTGTAACGCTAGGCCTTCAGCATCTACCACGCCAGCTTCAACGGCAAGGTTAGCGATATATTGTCTAAATTGACGTGATTGTTCTATAGAAAATTTATGAATAGGGTTTTCTTCATTAGGGAATTCTGCAGAAGCATTTAAAAAACTAATGCCTCGAAAATTTGATGACGTAATCCATGACTCTATAGAATCAAACAAGAGTTGAAGTTTTTCAGATGGTTTTTGCGATTGTGCATCCAAGTGGGCATTTAACCAGCCTACAAACTCTTGCTGTGAGCGGTTGAGCACTTCTAAAATTAAATCTTCTTTAGATTTAAAGTATTTGTACAGCGTCATTTTAGTGGTGCCTGCGACAGCCACTATTGTATCAACCCCAGTCGAATTGATGCCTCGTGACTGAAATAAATCACTAGCGACAGATACTATTTTTTCTCTGAGCAATGACATAGTAATGACCTTTGATGAAAGTAAACTAATTATAACGTAAAAAAATCAAAATAGGTATATACAGACCTGTATGTATTGTGTATGATAGTTTCAAGATTGCTAATTTAATAAGTTTAACTGTATGACTTTAAATTAGTTATCTGATGGTGATGAAAACGTGAAGTTTAATTTTGACAATACTTTTTAGTATATTAAGGAGACGGTATGAATAAGCTACTGAGTTATTTTGTTATTTTAGGTGCTTTAAGCAATATGGGTCATGCAATGGCAAGTGATGACTTATATGCAATCAAATCTATCAAGATTAATGCAAATGCAGACATGGTATGGAATAAAGTAAAAAATTTTAGTGATTTAGGTGCATGGCACCCTGCCGTAGCAAAGACAGAAATCACAGCTGGAAAAGACGGTAACAAAGGGGCTAAGCGCTTACTAACGCTTCAGGATGGAGGACAGATCAATGAAACACTTAAAGCTTACGATTCAAAAGCGAGAAGTATGCAGTACATAATTACTGAAGGTGTTTTACCAGTGCAAGACTATGTATCAACGATTCGCGTTATGCCAAACGGTAGCGATTCTTCTGTGGTAATTTGGGAAAGCAGCTTTAAGCCGAAAGCACAAGGCAATGAAAAGGTGGCCTCAGATACTATAGATGCTGTTTACGATGCAGGACTAAATAACTTAAAGAAAATATTAGAATGACACTACTAATCTTAGATTAAGTATCAATCAAAAACTCTAGAAATTAAACTAATTTCTAGAGTTTGACATTAACATCGGCGTGTAATTACAACGGACCATACTTAAATAATGGTTTGCAATGGCAAGTTCCTGTAGGCTGCTAGGTGCTTTTCCGTTAAATACAATGTCAATATAAGCAGATTTATGTTGATCAGGGATTTGAATGGCCTCAGGAAATTGGCAACTCCCTTTTCTCATGGCTTCGATACCAGAAAACAAGACAGCAACTTGCATTGGACTAATCGCTTGCTCGTTGACATCATTTGATAAGAGCATGTAGTTACTTGAATTGTTGGCTAATTGTTGTTGCAAGACAGGTGCTTGTTTTGTAAATTCAAAAAACATAATGCCAGCAAGCATGGTTAATGTAATAGCGGCAACAGCATAATGTTTAATCTGAATGCGTGACCAAATTGGTTTTGGGATTTGCGCTGTAATTAAAGCATAAGCGGCTATTTTAGCTTGCTTAAATGTAAGTTGTTTGGGTTCGGTTAAGGCATGGTTAACTGCAGCAATGGCCATAAAAATAATTTGGTAAGCCAAAGCACTTGGCGCTTCACATTTAATTTTAATGGCTTCGTTGGCTAAAAATGTAAGCAAATGATCTGGGGGAGAAGTTAACGTTACTTGCTTGGCAATTGTATTCTGCATGCCAGGAAAATTAGACCAATCTTCTAATATATCAAACAGATTTAAAATGCGTTCAATTGGCTTTTTACTCGATTTTTCGAGCATTTGAATGAGCCAAGTGGATTCTAAAATATGCATGATAACTAAAAAGGCTTAACAACCACCAAAATAACTACTGCGAATAAGACCAAGACAGGCAGTTCATTAAACCAACGATACCAAATATGGCTGTGTTGGTTTTTGCCCGCTTTGAATGCTTTAAGTAGCACGCCACAATACCAATGGTAGGCAATTAAAATGAGTACCAAGGTCAGTTTGGCATGCATCCAAGCGCCACTAATGCCATACCCAATCCAAAGCCACAAACCAAAGCCTATGGCTAAAATGGCAAGCGGTAACATAAATCGATACAGTTTATGTTCCATCAAAGCTAAATGGGATTGCACCGCAGAGTCTGTGGTCATGGCATGGTTTACAAATAACCTAGGTAAATAAAATAAACCAGCAAACCAACTGGTTACAAAAACAATATGCAGGGCTTTAATCCACAACATTTATATAGCCTTAGTTTGGTTAAGTTCGCGGTCAAGAAGTTGGTTTAACTCTTTGAAATTAATAACGCCTAGTATCTGTTTTATGATTTTACCTTGTTTATCGATAACATATGTTGTTGGCGTCAAACGCACATCTTTAAATTTTGAAGCAACTTCTTCATAACTATCATGCATAACAGGAAAAGGTAGTTTATTTATCTGGCTGTAATTTAACACATGGCTTGGAGGGTCATACGACATGGCAACAGCAACAAGCTCTAGACCTTTGTTTTGGTATTGATTGTAGGTGGTAATAAGCTCTGGCATTTCTTTAATACAGCCTGAACACGAGGTTGCCCAAAAGTTGACTAACACTATTTTGCCTTTTAAATCCGCCATTTTTATTTTTTTGCCTTCGATGGTGGTAAAGGTAACATCTGGTGCCTGAGGCTTTTGATTAAGGCTATAAAGAAGCGCAATCACTAAGCTAATTAAAATGATGGGTAAAATAATATTGGAACGATTTTTAAATAGATTCATCATAAGTGATACTTTATTTGACCATTATTGCAGCATTAATTTAGATATTTTAGAGCAAAAAGTAACATGGCAATATGCCTTTATTGAATAACCACAACAAGTTCGCGCTTAATTTGTTAACAGTGCGCATGTTATAATTCGTACTTTACTTAGATTCAAATATTTATGACCACCCGCTTACGCGAAATACCATACAACTATACCTCTTTTTCTGACCGCGAAATTGTCATTAGGTTTCTGGGAGAAAAAATGTGGGAAGTCCTCAACCAGCTGCGAGCAGAACGTAAAACTGGCCGTTCAGCCAGAATGTTGTTTGAAGTGTTGGGTGATTTATGGGTAGTGACACGTAACCCCTATTTGCAGGATGATTTATTAGATAATCCTAAACGCCGTAAAGCCTTAATAGATGCCTTGCACCATCGTATCCGTGCCATTGATGAAAGAAGCGCTGGCAATCAATTAGTGCAAATGTTGGTAGCTTCTGCCAAAACTGCGGTATCTGCTTTTGAAGATGAGTTTAAAGAGACTGCAGTATTACGCAAAAAAGCCTTATCAAAATTAGGTAAGTTCACACGCAAAGATAATATTCAGTTTGATGGTTTAGCACGTGTTTCTCATGTCACTGACGCTACAGATTGGCGTGTTGAGTATCCGTTTGTGGTGATTAATCCAGATACTGAAGAAGAAGTTGCTGCTTTAGTGAGAGCATGTATTGAGTTAGGGCTCACTATTATCCCAAGGGGCGGTGGTACAGGTTATACAGGTGGTGCAGTGCCACTAACCAAGCTGTCAGCAGTCATTAATACTGAAAAATTAGATACGCTAGGGCGTGTTGAAATGCGTACCTTACCTGGTGTAGGTAGGCAAGTGCCTACCGTGCGCTGTGGTGCTGGCGTAGTAACTCGTCGCGCAATGGAAGTGGCCTCTGATGCAGGGCTAGAGTTTGCTTGCGATCCAACCAGTGCTGATGCTTGTTGCATTGGCGGTAATGTAGCCATGAATGCGGGCGGCAAAAAGGCTGTGTTATGGGGTACCGCACTAGATAACCTGGCTTCTTGGCGCATGGTCACGCCAGATGCTGAATGGTTAGAGGTAGAACGATTAGACCATAATCTTGGCAAAATTCATGATATTGAATTAGCGCGTTTTAAAATTACCCGTTATGAAATTGACGGCAAAACCCAACTAGGCGAACCTGAAATTTTAGAAATTCCAGGGCCAAGTTTTAGAAAAGTTGGGCTAGGTAAAGACGTAACCGATAAGTTTTTATCTGGGTTACCTGGCATACAGAAAGAAGGCTGTGATGGACTCATTACTTCAGCCACGTTTATTTTGCATCGCATGCCTAAGCATGTGCGTACAGTTTGTTTAGAGTTTTTTGGGCATGTTGCGTTGGCAGTGCCTGCGATTGTTGAAATCAAAGATTATATTGATGCAACTGAATCAACCTTGTTGGCTGGTTTAGAACATTTAGATGAGCGCTATTTAAAAGCGGTGGGCTATGCAACCAAAGCCAACAGAGCGCAACGTCCTAAAATGGTATTAATTGCCGATATTGCCAGTGACGATGAAGATGCTGTAGGTCAAGCAGCCTCACATATTGTTAAATTGGCCAATGCCCGAGGTGGTGAAGGGTTTGTTGCAGTATCAGCAGAAGCACGTAAAAAATTCTGGCTAGACCGTGCACGCACTGCTGCCATTGCTAAACATACCAACGCCTTTAAAATCAATGAGGA
>CAYXGE010000001.1:0-1062 GCA_964464435.1 uncultured Methylophilaceae bacterium | reverse complement strand
GCAGTTGAAAACGTGTTTCGTGCAGTACAAGAGCATCAAGTTAGAATTTCTTGGAAACGTGATCTTAAAAGGCCATTAGAGCAAATTTTTACTGGGCGTGAATTCCAGAAAATCTTAGAACGTTGTGATGACATTCACAAAGAAGTGCTAAAAAGTCGTGTTTTTGTAGCACTGCATATGCACGCTGGCGATGGTAATGTACATACCAATATTCCTGTGAATTCAGACGACTATGAAATGATGCAAGATGCGCATGCCGCAGTAGCCCGTATCATGAAGTTAGCAGCTAGTTTAGACGGTGTGATTTCTGGTGAGCATGGTATAGGTATTACCAAGATGGAGTTTTTGGATGAAAAAACCATTAACACCTTTGCCGCGTACAAACAAAAAGTAGACCCAGAAGGCCGTTTTAACAAAGGTAAATTAATGGCGGGGTCAGGGCTTGAAAATGCCTACACTCCTAGCTTTGGCTTGCTTGAGCAAGAATCCATTATTATGGAACAGTCTCAAATTGGTCAAATTGCAGATTCTATTAGCGACTGTTTACGTTGCGGTAAATGTAAGCCCGTGTGTACCACGCATGTGCCGCGAGCAAACTTGCTGTATAGCCCACGTAACAAAATTTTGGGTACCTCATTATTAATCGAAGCGTTTTTGTATGAAGAACAAACGCGGCGTGGTATTTCACTCAAGCATTTTGATGAGTTTAATGATGTAGCAGACCACTGTACGGTGTGCCATCGCTGTGAAAAACCCTGCCCTGTCGATATTGACTTTGGCGATGTTTCCATCGCTATGCGTAACTTCTTACGTGAGCAAGGCAAAAAGAACTTTAACCCAGGCACCAGCTTGGCGATGAGTTATTTGAATATGAAAGACCCTGCCACTATCAAATTGATGCGCGCAGCCATGGTAGGGTTTGGCTACAAGGCGCAGCGTTTAGGGCATGCTGTGTTCAAAAAACTGGGGTTACTCACTGGCTTTAAAAAGCGCCCACCTGCCACGGTAGGTAAGCCAGAAATTAAAGCGCAAGTAATACACTTTTTGAATCGGCCTATGCCT